>JAQUAC010000110.1 GCA_028687415.1 Acidocella sp.
CTTGCGCATGGCTTTGCCAATAGCGGTTGCTTGCTGCTGACCGAAATCGGTGAGCGGACGGTCATGATCGGCACCGCCGGCGCTGGCGGGTAGGGCCTTGGCATGGCGGAGGAGAATCAACTGATGCATACCATCATTCTGCCATGGTACGGAGTGCATGTCGCCCCTATCTCAGAGTACCAAGCGTGGGCGATGAGGAAAGGGAGATCGATGGAGCGGCGGCATTTTCTTCTGGGCGCTGGGGCGGCGATGACGGCGGGCGGCGGTGTGGCGCGCGCGAATATGCTGGACGTGCCGCGGACCGGCAGTATCTGTTTCAAGGTACTGCGCAACGGTTCGCCGATCGGCCAACATCAGATCACGTTCACGTGCAATGGCGGTGACCTGACGGCGGAGATCAATGCGGATCTGGTTGTCACCTTGGCCGGGATTCCGGTTTTTCATTACCAGGGACACGCCGTCGAGCGCTGGACGAACGGCGTGTTCACGCGCTTGGACAGTCAGGTGAACCATAACGGCACGCCGCTGGAGGTGCATGCGCAGGCCATCGCCGGCGGCTATGCCATTCAAAGCACCAAATCCGGGGACTATACCTCTACCGACCCGAAGCCCTTGCTTCCGCTTACCTACTGGAACAAGAGGCTGCTGAACGCCATGCTCCTGAACGTCGAGACCGGCCGGCACTACCCGGCCATCGCCAACTCGCCGGGCTGGAACAGCCTGCCCACAGCGAATGGCGGGGCCCTCGTCGCCCAGCGCTTCGACCTGACGGGCAAGCTGCATCTGAGCCTGTGGTACGACCAGTTCAACCAGTGGTCCGGCATGGAATTCCATATCTCGGGCGAGGAAACGTATCAGAAATACATGGCCTGAGGGGGCGCCTGGTCACGAAAAAACCGGTGGAACAAGTCTGTTCCGCCGGTTTTTTTATGAAACGCCGCTGGCGCGGGATGGGTTAGCCGTACTGCTTTTCCGGATGGCGCAGATGCCAGAGCCGCTCATGCGCTGCCACCAAGCTCTCGATGCTCTTGCGGCGGTTGGCCTCCGGCGGCACGGTCCGGCGGGTCAGCATGGTTTCCAGAATATGTAGCAATTGTTCGGCGATCTCATAATCGCCTTGGTCGCAAGCGTGGTGAAAGGCGAGCAATATCTTGTCGGAGAGGCGGCGGCTATAGCGTGGCGCCCCCGCCGATGCCTTGGCGCCGGTACCGATATCGTCCTCTGGGTCTGTCAGGCCTGCCTTGGTCATTTTCGTCCACATTTCACCGAGATGTTAAAGAGGGTCATTTTTCAGGCCTCTCTCAGGCTATTTCAAGAAGGCGAAACGTAGCTTTGTCAATAAATATTAGAAGATATTTACAGGGCTGTTACAGACGGGAAACAACTCTTTGATAAGATTGAAGCGCAACTTGATGGGGTTGCGCCTCATTTATTAAAAAAAGTTTACATTCCGTCTGTTAGCGTTCAGGCCCGGGGCGTGGCCTCTTCGGTGTCGAAACTGGCGAAGGCGTCTTCCCAGGTTCCGATGGTGGAAGCCTTGCTATATTCGGTGGAGCGGTTCTCGAAAAAATTCGCATGCTCTACCGCGTTCAGCATTTCGTCCAACCAGGGCAGGGGGTTCTTTTCTACATGGAAGAGCGGGTTCAGCCCCAGCCCGGCCAGGCGGCGGTCGGCGATGTAGCGGAGATAGCGCTTCACCTCCTCTGGCGTGAGGCCCTCAATCGCGCCCATCTCGAAGGCGAGGTCGATGAACGCGTCCTCATGGTCGACGATGGTGGCACAGCAGAGATACAGCTCGCGGCGCAGCTCCTCGGTCCAGACCTCCGGGTTCTCGGACACGAAGGTACGGAACAGGCGGGTGATGGACTCGCAATGCAGCGATTCATCACGCACCGACCAGGTGATGATCTGTCCCATGCCCTTCATTTTGTTGAAGCGCGGAAAGTTGAGCAGAATGGCGAAGGTGGCGAAGAGCTGCAGCCCCTCGGTGAACGCACCGAAAGCGGCCAAGGTCTTAGCGATCTCATGCTTGTTCTCTACCGAGAAGCCGTGCATGTAATCGTATTTATCCTTCATTTCCTTATACTTAAGGAATGCGGTGTACTCCACCTCCGGCATGCCCACCGTATCCAGCAGATGCGAATAGGCGGCGATGTGGATGGTCTCGATGTTTGAGAAGGCGGACAGCATCATCAGCACTTCCGTGGGTTTGAACACACGGCTGTACTGCTTCATGTAGCAGTTGTTCACTTCCACGTCGGCCTGGGTGAAGAAGCGGAAAATCTGCGTCAGCAGGTTGCGCTCGCTCTCGGTCAGGTTCTTGTGCCAGTCCTTCACGTCATCGGCCATCGGCACTTCTTCCGGCAGCCAGTGCACGCGCTGCTGCATCAGCCAGGCGTCATAGGCCCAGGGGTAGCGGAAGGGCTTGTAGACCGGGTTCTCGGTCAGCAGGTCGAATTTCTGCTCCGCCGCCGCTGCCGGGGTGGTGATTTGTCCGCTCATCATCATAGCCTTTAACGATTGGGCCATAGCCCTGATCCTGAATAATAAGGGCTGAGCCTCAGGCCCAGCCCTTGTTTCCGGCCCGGCCTTATTGGCAGGCCAGGCATTCCTCGTAATTGCTCGTGGCCGGCGGCACGGGGGCTGGGGCCGGTTGCAGCGCGGAGAGGTTATTCTCCACCATCGTCACCTTCTCGGAGACGTTATCCGCGCGCTGAATGGAGAGCGAGCGGCAATAATACAGCGACTTCACGCCCTTCTTCCAGGCCTGATAATGGATCTGGTGCAGGTCGCGCTTATGGATGTTCGCCGGCAGGAACAGGTTGATGGACTGGCTCTGGCAGATGAACGGCGCGCGGTCGGCCGCGTGCTCCACGATCCAGCGCTGATCCAGCTCGAACGCGGTTTTATACACGTCCTTCTCATGCTGGGTCAGGAAGTCCAGATGCTGCACCGAGCCCTTGGTGGTGGTGATGGAGGACCAGGTCTCGTCATCATCGCGCCCATATTTGGCCAGCAGCTTCTGCAGCGGCCGGTTGCGCACGGAGAAGCTGCCCGAGAGCGTCTTCTGCAGGAATACGTTCGCCGCGATGGGCTCAATGCCCGGCGAGGTGTTGCCCGCGATGATGGAGATGGAGGCGGTGGGGGCGATGGCCATCTTGTGGCTGAACCGTTCCTCGATACCGTACTCCGCCGCATCCGGGCAGGCGCCGCGCTCCTTGGCCAGGGCCTTCGAGGCTGCGTCAGCCCCGGCGCGGATGTGCTTGAACATCTTGATGTTCCACACCTTGGCCATGACGCTTTCCCAGGGGATGTTCTGGTCCTGCAGGAAGGAGTGGAAGCCCATCACCCCCAGCCCAACCGAGCGCTCGCGCGCAGCGGCGTATTTGGCGCGCTCCATGGTGTCCGGAGCCTTCTCGATGAAATCCTGCAGCACGTTGTCGAGGAAGCGCATCACATCCTCAATGAATTGCTCGTTCTTGTGCCACTCGAACCAGGTTTCCAGGTTCAGCGAAGAGAGGCAGCACACGGCGGTGCGCTGCTTACCGTGCTGGTCGATGCCGGTGGGCAGCGTGATCTCGGCGCAGAGGTTGGAGGTCTTCACCTCCAGCCCGGCCAGCTTGTGCTGCTCGGGGCGCGCGTTGTTCACGTGGTCGGAATAGATGATGTACGGCTCGCCCTGCTCGATTCGTGTGGTCAGGATGCGGATCCACAATGCGCGGGCGGAGATGCTGCGCACATGCGCGCCATCCTTGGGCGATTTCAGGACCCATTGGGCGTCGGCTTCCACGGCGCGCATGAACTCGTCAGAGATCAGGATGCCGTGATGCAGGTTCAGCGCCTTGCGGTTCGGGTCGCCGCCGGTGGGGCGGCGCATGTCCACGAATTCCTCGATCTCGGGGTGCCAGACGGGCAGGTACACCGCCGCCGAGCCGCGCCGCAGCGAACCCTGGCTGATGGCGAGGGTCAGGCTGTCCATGACGCGGATGAAGGGGATGATGCCGGAGGTCTTGCCGTTCTGGCCGACCTTCTCGCCGATGGAGCGCAGATTGCCCCAATAGGAGCCGATGCCGCCACCCTTGGAGGCGAGCCAGACATTCTCGTTCCAGAGATTGACGATGCCGTCCAGCGAATCGGAGGCCTCGTTCAGGAAGCAGGAGATGGGCAGGCCGCGATCCGTGCCGCCATTGGAGAGCACCGGGGTGGCCGGCATGAACCACATCTTGGAGATGTAGTCGTACAGGCGCTGGGCATGGGCCTGGTCATCGCCGTAATAGGAGGCGACGCGCGCGAACAGATCCTGATACCCTTCACCCGGCAGCAGGTAACGGTCATCCAGCGTGGCGCGGCCGAAATCGGTCAGCAGCGCATCCCGGCTGCGGTCCACATGCACCTGATAACGTCCCCGTAGCTGGACGGTCTCGTCTTCGAGCAGCACGGCTTCGGGTTTTGTCATCATGTTCATCTGCCAGACCTCGGGTTCTTAAAGCGGAGCGTATTACAACATATAGTGAGCCTCACAGGCAATCGATACTAGATCAGGTTCGTTAAGATTTTTCCGCTCGCCTTGTTTTGTGCCGAGTCCAGCGCGTGGGAAAGTTTTTTGGTTCCCAGTTTGTTCCAAACCGGCCGCAAAGGCAAGACCGCCATGAGCCGGGGAATCGGGCCGCCCGGCCTAGACCAGCCGACGGGCGACTCGCTGGATCGGGCGGTCGTAGAGAAAGGTCACGAGCGCGGTCAGGAGCAGCCCTGCCGTCATGGCTCCCAGGAATAACACCGTCGGCGATGCTATGTGTTTCGCCGAGGGGTGAAAATACACATAGACATTGAATAGAAATAACGGGGCAGGGTGTAGCAGGTAGAACGGATAGGACATTGCCCCCAGTACCGCCCAGCGCCGATGCAGCCGCAAATGTCCGCCGCGCTCCAATGCCGCAAGGGTGAAGATGACCGCCGCGAAGCTTAGCCCGGTGAAGGGTTCGCGGCTGGCTGGGGGGTAGGCGAAGCCCCATTGGTCCAGGCGCACGAATAGCACCAGGGCGACGCTACTGGCGGCCAGCAGCGGCCACAGCACCCGTGCTGGCGGCTGGATGCGCGCATACAGCGCCGCCGCGCCCATGCCACAGAAAAACAGAATGTCGTGGGAATTGAACCAGTGCCAGACTAACCCCGGCGGCATGTGTATGTGCTTTTCCATGGAGCCGAGCGGTAACACCAGATATGGGTACCACTGCCAGACAATGAACAAGAGCCAGAGCGCCATGACCGCCCGCCCGACATATGGCAGCAGCATGGCGGCAAAAATGAAGTAGAAGGAGAGCTCGAACCGCAGCGTCCAGGCAGGCGGGTTGATCTCCCTGAAGCCGAAGGGTGTTAGCGGCGACAGGTTGAAGATTTGCACCAGATAATCATGGCTGCACCCGACCCAGAGAAAATACAGCATGGGAACGAGGGAGATCCAGTAGAGCGGATAGATGCGGCAGACCCG
Organism: Acidocella sp.; assembly: GCA_028687415.1. Classification (GTDB taxonomy): domain Bacteria; phylum Pseudomonadota; class Alphaproteobacteria; order Acetobacterales; family Acetobacteraceae; genus Acidocella. Next base: position 5,489 of record JAQUAC010000110.1, read on the forward strand.
CAGCCAGAGGTAACGCGGCACCCGCCGGATCTGTCCGAAATCCTCCCGGTGCGCGGTGAAAATGACAAAGCCGCTGAGCACGAAAAAGAACAGCACCGAACTGATTGGCGGTAGGTTGAAGCCGTAAAGCGGCTTGCCCTCACCCAGCGATTGCAGGGGAGAGGCAATGTGGTCCGTGGCGACGCAGAACGCGGCGATGAAGCGCGCGATTTCCAGACTGATGAGTTTGCCCTTGTAGTCGGGGGGGCGGCTGGTCATCCCTGATCTGGAAAATACGGACTTGAATTCATGCGTGTGGGGATCGCAAGCAGTCTCTACATTGTCAAGCAGAGGCGCGGTTTCAAGGTTTTGCCGCCCGCGCCACTGGCGCGGGAGCTAAAATTACGGTTATGAAGAGGAAACTTTTTTCTAAGGGAAATTGATATGGGGCTCATTAACTCCATCGGCAGAATGCTGGGGCGGCCAAGCAAAGTGAACGCCAGCCCGGCCATGACGCCGCCGGCCATTCAATTCGCCGATTTCTCCGAATTCCCGCCGGAAGAGCTGATCCCCGAGCTTGACCGCGCCGGGGTTGATGAAACAGCCCTGACACCGGCGCAGCTTGAATGGCGGCGGGACGGCGTGGTCACGCTGCCAGGCTTTTTGCCGGATGAGGTAACCCAGCCTTATATCGACCGCCGCATCGCTCACGCCAAGCCACCGGGCTGGCTGATCGCCACACCCTATATGTACATCCCGGAGATGCGCGACCTGGCGCTCTACCCGCCGCTGATGGCGAAGCTCAAGGAGGTCATCGGCGAGGAGATGATGCTGCATCTCTGCCTCACCGGTTGGCTGAGTTCGCAGCGCGGCTGGCATCAAGATGATTATCTGAACCCGTCCTTCGTGAACTCCTGGTACACTGCGGTCTGGATCTCCTTGGGGGATATTCACCCCGATAGCGGGCCATTCGAATATATTCCCGGCTCACATCGCTGGCCCCTGATGCGCGGGGAAAAAGTGCGGCAGTTCCTGACCGAGGAAGAGCTCGGCCGGCGCGCGGCGAAAACGGGCATTAATCACTGGGAAAAATACGCGGAACGCTTCATCGACCCGGCCATCGATTATGAGATCGCCAAGTTCGGCCGCCCGTCGGTGAAATTCCTGGCCAAGCGTGGTGACGTGCTGATCTGGCACGGGCGGCTGATCCATCGCGGCTCGATGCCCAACGTGCCCGGCATGGAGCGACGGTCGCTGATCGCGCATTATTCCGGCGTCAACCACAGGCCGGACATGCCCGTGCGCGCCCAGGACCAGAACGGCGAGACCTACGCGGTGTTCGACACGCCGATGGTGGACTGACCGCCGCGCAGGATTGCCTCGGCTGCTGGGGTAATCCCGCTTTCGTCGTGCAGCACCAGCCCCGGATGCACCGCATCCGGGCTGCGGCTGGCTTTGCGCGCGGTTAGGATGACCATTTTTGCCGCCACCCCGGCGCGCGGCCAGAGCGGGATCAGCGTGATCCCGCCGCAGCCATTCGCCCGCAGCGCCGCCGCCGCCTCGGCGAAGCTGGCCGCGGGCAGCACCAGGAAGATGCCGCCCTTGGCGCGCAGCACCCTTGCAAGCTCCGCAATCCAGCGTGGCAGTAATTCCGGCGGCGCATGATGTGCCAGGGTCCGTTTGGCGTCCGGCGAGGCCGTGCTGCTGGCGCCGAACCAGGGCGGGTTGGCCAGCACGTGGTGGAAACTGTTGGGGCGGAAGGGTAGGGCGGCGGCATCACCCTGAAT
>JAQUAC010000111.1 GCA_028687415.1 Acidocella sp.
GCGCGACGCCACAGGCGAGTTCCTGCCCTTCAGCCAGGTCGGCGGCTTTGTGCTGGGGGCGCGGGTCATCACTATGGGCGGGGTCAGCCGCGCCGATGCCATCGCCTCCACGCTGGGGGATGTGACGACCGAATTCCTGGCGCAACTCGTGTTCATAGGCGTTGGCTTAGCCATTCTCGCGCGCAAGGCGCCGGGGTCGGATCTGGTGATGCCCATCGCCATTGGGTTGTGCGTGGCGGTTGTCATGGGGGTGGGGCTGATTCTGGCGCAGCGCGGCGCGGGCACTAAAATCTTCCGGGCCTTGGCGCTGAAGATCGCCGGGGCCACGGGCGAGGGCGCAGTGGCGAATGCCGACCGGCTGCAGGCGGCGCTGGATACCATGTACGGCGAACGCGACCGGCTGGCGCTCTCCGCGCTGTTTCATCTGTGCTGCTGGTTCGGCACCGCCACGGCCTCGTTTATTGGCTTCCACGCGCTCGGTGTTTCGCTCTCCTTTATCGACGCCCTCTGCATTGAGGCCATGCTGCATGCGATCATGGCGCTGGCCTTCTTCATCCCTGGCCGCGTCGGTGTTCAGGAGGCCGCCTATGCTGTGCTGGGCGGCGTGTTCGGCATCCCGCCGGATATCGCGCTGTCCCTCTCCCTGCTGCGCCGCGCACGGGATTTCGTCATTGCCGTGCCGGTGCTGATCGCTTGGCAGGGGCTGGAGGCGAAAAAGCTGAAAGCCACCATCTGAGAGGCTGGATATTGCGGCGGCGTTAATATGCCGTTTCCCGCTTGCTGTTCCGGGTGGCCGGGTCCATCTCAGAGAGATGGCAGCCTGGAGGTAATGCATGTCAATATTCGGTTGGATCGTTCTTGGCCTCATCGCTGGCTGGATCGGCAGCAATATTGTCGATAATGGCGGCAGGGGGCTGGTTCTGGATATGGTTCTCGGTATTGTCGGCGCGCTTGTCGGCGGCACTATTTTCAACCTCCTGGGCGCCATGCCGGTGACGGGCTTTAATCTTTATTCGCTTTTCGTCGCCGTTGTCGGCTCTGTTGTGGTGCTGGTCGTCTACCACGCGATTGCCGGGCGGCGGCGCCTGTAAACCGCGCCTTGACGCCTCCGTCAGGAGCGGGGTAGCCCGGAGATATGCACACCAAACTGCGGACCATGCGGCTTTTCTTCGGCATGGCCGGTATTGGCATCTCGGTTTGGGCGATCACGGTGCCGTTTACGAAAATCCGCTTCAACCTGGATGACGGCACGCTGGGGCTAATGCTGCTGGCGGGCGGCACTGGCGGGATTTTGGCCATGCCGGTGGCGGGCATGGCGATCTCGCGCTGGGGTAGCCGTTCGGTGCTGGTGGCGGTGGGGCTGGCGATGGGGCTGCTGCTGCCGGGGCTAAGCGTTGCCCCCTCGCCGTTGGTCTTCACGGGATTGCTGCTGCTTTACGGCGGGTTGTTCGGGGCTCTGGATATTGCCATCAACGCGCAGGGCGCGGTGGTTGAACGCATGAGCGGACGGCTGAACATGTCGGGCTTTCACGCCTGCTACAGCCTTGGCACGTTGGGCGTGGCGCTGGCGAGCAGCCTGCTGCTGCGGCTGGGGGTCTCGTATATCGGCTGCGCGCTGGTCAGTGCCGGGGCGATGCTGCTGATCCTGACCCAGGCCAGGGCGCTGGTGGGCAAGGCGGAGGATGAGCCGCCGCCGGCGCGGCATCTGGCGCTGCCCAACCGCGCCACCTTCGTACTGGGCTTGTGCTGCTTCGTCGCCTTCATGACCGAGGGGGCGGCAACGGATTGGAGCACGATTTACCTCCGCTTCTCACGCAACATGCCGATTGACGCGGCGGCGCTTGGCTATGCGGCTTATGCCGTGGCCATGGCGGGGGCGCGGCTGTTTGGCGATGCGGTGGCGGAGCGGCTGGGCCAGCCCTGGCTGATGCGGCTGGGCTGCGCTGTGGCGGTGCTGGGCTTCGGGCTGGTGATCTTCGTGCCGCTCGGCTGGGTGGGGGTGATCGGCTTCGGGCTGATCGGGCTGGGGACCGGTAATATCGCCCCGCTGGTGTTCAGCGCCGCCGCCCGCGTGCCGGGCATAGCGGCGAATCACGCCATGCCGGCGGTGGTGGGGCTGGGCTATGCCGGGTTTCTGGCCGGGCCGGTGCTGATTGGCTTGCTGGCCAACCATCTGGGGCTGGGCTTTGCCCTGGGGGTGATCGGCGCCATGCTGGGGGGCACGTTCTTCGCGGCCAGGGTGGTGGGGTAAGACGCTTCACCTTTCAGGGTGAGCCAGGATTGGTTTAATCTGAGACGATTGGCAGTGCCTCGGTTTGAATTTCGGGTTTTTGAGCCAGGTTGGCCGCCCCATAGTCGAGCGGACAATCTAAAAAGCGGTCATTCGCTGGTTCCGGCTATGGGTAGCTCTGCGCCCTACCCAGTCTTTCACGCCTTCTGGCGGTGCTGCCGATAGCGGACACTCTTCGGCGCTCTTAAGCTTTGATTTTGGCCTCAGTGCGCCATTCCGTTCATATTCGGCTCTTTAGCCAATTTCCAAAAGCGGATGCATTGGGCGCGCTCATTCAGCTCAGTTGAGCTGGCGTCCAATAACTCAATCACTCCATTCTTTGCGAATGAAAGCAATGATCTCGGCAGTACGGGCTTTGACAGCAGCTTCAGTCCAAGCTTGACCGTTCGTGATGGTGCGTCCTACAGCGATTGTCGCTTTTAACCCGCACTCCTTGTACGTTGTAGCCTTATCTGTCGGCCCCTTATCTTTGAGAGAAGAGTTTACACTCGGCGGAAGCATGGTGAGATTTCCGAGATGATGGATATATCTTTTTCCCGAGCTTTGAGGTTGAATATGTTCTATCGATCGCGAGGGTTCGTCCGCCCAAACCTTGTTCCACTGTCCTATATTAAGCTTTTCCTTCGCTTCGAAAGATAGCTTTTCATCGTAACGATACAGCAGATAACGTAGCTCTTCCGACCATCCATTATAGCAGTCGGACCAATCGCCTTTTAGAACCTCAGAAATACTGTACCCCTCTCCTAGTCGTGGGATTGCTTCCGCAATTTTTTCTGCCGGGAGATTTTCCTTAATTATTTCAAATCCGAGTCTTATGTACTCCCCAACCTTATGCCGAGCATCAGCTCCACCTAAGCCGAAGATCCTAAATGTGACGCGCTCCCAGACTCCGAGGAGTTTTTTCTGTGTTTCAGAATCAAATTTACGAAGAAGAATCGCTGTTGCCACGAAACGGGCATGTACAATGCGGGTTACAGCACGCAGCCGAATATTTCCATCCAGTTCATTGACGGCCTCCACGACAACTTTGAGGAATTCTCCAACGCCAGCGATGGTACGGAGTTCGGTTCCAGCAATCTTGGTTAGTTCCGTTGCTGCATCCTCCTGACTAATGATACGATTCGGCCTTGATTTGAGAGCCCATGTTCCGGCAAAGCGGAGTGCTTCATCGCCTAAGTCTCCTCGCAGCCCAAGCGTACGATAAATTCCCTGCCATGCCGTTTGCATCTCTCGAACGGCTTCCGTACGCGTACCTCCTTCGAGGTGTTCAAAGATAAGTGCCATCAGCTGGCTTTTCAATTTGTCGATCCACTTCACATCGAGCCCTCGACTATTTAAGACCTCGAAGACCCGATATACTGTCGCCTCATTGGCAAGTTCGTGATAGATCATGGAAAGCCGATTGCGTAACGTTGCAATTAATTCAATCAGAGGCTTATCATTTCCCCAGTTATGGACGAACCGTTCACATTCTCGCGCTGCCGAGACTAGGTTGGCATCGGCAGCCGTTATCGCTGGTTGAGTATCTATCTCACCCGTCCTAATATACTTCGTAAATACATTGCTACTATCGTGATTCGTTTGCAGCAAAATTAGCGAGTGTTCGTCGCTTTTGACCAAAAGTTCCCTAGTTTCCCGCTTTACCTTTTCCTGCAATGGGTCTTCGATGCTTAGGGACTTTTCGATGGCCTTCAATAATATAATGAGTGTAGTGATACGTTGCTGGCCATCGACCAATTCTACCGTGCGGTATTCATCAGCGCCAATTGCTCTAGTATCCCGCGCAAGGGCAACCACGGTCGCCATAAAATGCTCTCTGCCAGATCGTGCAACTTCCTTTATATCTTCGAATAAGTCATTACGTTGTCTAGTGCCCCATGAGTAGGCGCGCTGGTACTCTGGAATTCTGAAAAGGCGGCCCTGAAGCAGGGTGGCGACCTTAAGATGCAATGGGTTGAGTTGCATGGCTTCCTGAGAACTTTCAATGTTTGATAGCGTGATAGAATGTACTGCTCAGAAAAGCTGGCCGCTAGGGGGTTATATCCGCTGCGCGAGATGATGCGGCAGAGTCGATCTGGCGCTGCAGAGGCCGAGTCCGAAATGTCCGTTTTTTGCTCCCGAATATTTAAAGCCGTCAGGCCGCTATCGGCCCGGTCTCGTCATTAGGTGAATGTCCGGTATCCGCTTTCCTCGGCCGTAAGCCAACGGGCAGCTTCCCCCAAAGCCGAAACTCTCACTACGGCACCGCCAAACATCGCATGCTAAGCCGCTGCCGCGGGGGTGTTTTCTGGGCCGTAATAAACGTCCTCCAGCTGGGTGAGAACCTCTTCCCGCGTCAGGCCCTGCGGCAAGGGCGGGTGCAGTTTTACCAGTACCGGGCCAGGGTGTTTGCCGAACGCCTTGCGCCCCCAGCGCTGGCCGGAATTGGTGGCGGCGGGCAGCACCGGGGCGCCCGTGCCCCGCGCCAGCGCGGCAATGCCCTGGCGCAGCTTGCCGCGCGCGCCATAGGCCATGCGCGTGCCCTCGGGGAAGATGATCACCTGCCGCCCGGCGGCTACCGCCTGGCGCACGCCGGTTACCATCTCGCGCAGCGCCGTGCCGCCGCCGCCGCGATCCACCGGGATCATACCCGCTGGTTCCAGCATGGGGCCGAAGAGCGGGATGCGTCTTAGCTCCTTTTTAAAGACGAAGGCTGGGCGCGGCAGCAGCGCCAGCCAGACCAAGATGTCCATGGCCGATTGGTGCTGCGCGGCGATGATGGCGCCGCCCACGGGCAGGGCCTCCAGCCCCTCCGCCTGCAACGTGATGCCGCAGAACACACGCAGGCCCCAGATGCAGATGCGCCCCCAGAGCTGGGCGACAGCGAGAATGCCGCCGGGCAAATAGCGCCCGCCCAGCACGCACCAGAGGCTGAGCAGAGAACCGCTGCCGAACATGAGGATGTTGAAGGCGGAGGAGCGGAGCAGACGCATGAGGTTCAGAAATCCGAGTTGAGGAGGCCTGCGGCGATGCGGCCCAGCCCGGCGCGCACGGTGAGGTACTTGGTGTATTCCCCGGCCAGCATGCGCAGCGTCGGCAGGCTGAGAATCTTGCGCATGGCGGGCGGGCGTACCGGGTCGGGGATGAGGGTAATGCCGGGCAGGGTGCGGCGCATCTCCTGCATGGCGCGCGGCATGTGGTAATCCGCTGTGACGATGATGAGCGAGCGCATGTGGTGGGCGTTGGCCCAGCTCGCGGCTTCCAGCGCGTTGCCATGGGTGGTGCCGGCCATGTGGCCGAGGGTGATGGCACTGGCGTAGCGTGTGGCGGCGGCGGCATCGTCGGCGGTGAAGTCACCCAGATAAGTGCCGCGCCCGGCGCCGGAGATGAGTAGCTGCGGCGCCTCGTGCGCGGCGAGTAGGCCGAGCGCTTCACTCACCCGGCCGTCGCCGCCAGTGAGAGCGACGATGCCGTCCGCCGGGGGCAGCGGGTTTGGCGGGGTGGCAGTGAACGCCACGGTGAGGAACACGGTGAAGCCGGCGAGCCACAGAAAGCAGATCAGCGCAGCCAGCCGCCCCAGCAGACGCAAGAGGGAAAAGCGACGGCGCAGGCGGTGCGGGCGGCGGGGCATCAGGGCAGGGTCCGCAGCCAGCCGCGCACGGTGAGCTGGGCTGTGCTCCAGCCGATGAGCCCGGCGATGATGGGCAGCACTGGCAGGGTGAACCACAAGGCTGGCGGCAGGTTGAAGACCTGTTTGATATGCGCCGGGCCGGCGAAGGGGGCGGCCAGCGTGGCCAGCCAGGCCAGAACAGGCAGCGCCAGCACTGTGCCGCCCAGCCCTCCGGCCAGGGTTAGCAGCGTGGCGCGGGCGGCGAAGCGGTTGGCGATGTCGGCATCCAGCGCGCCGAGGCCATGGATAATGGTGATGGTCTCGCGCCGTTGCGCCAGCCCCGAGCGCGTGGCGACCGCGACCACTGCGGCGGCGACCAGGGCGACGATGATGAGCACGGCGGCGGCGCAGGCCTGCAGGCTGGTGGTGAGGGCCGCGACCCGGGCCGCCCACATGGCGCCGGACTGCACCAGCGTGCCGGGGCTGAGTTTTTGCAGGGTGGTGGCGAGCGCATCTGGCGTGGCGGCGCCGGTCCAGTGCGCGGAGATGACGGCGGGCATGGGCAGGCCAAGTTGCGCGACGTCGGTGCCGAGCCAGGGGGCGAGCAGTTTGTTCACCGCGTCGTCGCTCAGTAATTGCGGGCTGGCGATGCCGGGGGTGGAGGCGAGGGCAGCCTGCACGGCGGCCAGGCGGGGGCCTTTATTGGCGGCGTCCGGCGCTTGCGGCTGCGGCACCTGGATGGTGAGGGCCGCAGTGGTATCCCCTTGCCAATGCATGGCCAGCGTGGCGCAGGCCAGCGTGCCGCCCACGGCCAGGGCCGCGAGAAAGCTCATCGCCCCGACCAGCACCGGCAGCAGCCGGTCCGCCAGGGCGGTGCGCAGGCCGAGATAATCCGCGCGGCGGCGCGGCGGGTGATTAGCCATCATGCACCAGCCTGCCATTCTCCATGCCCAGCCGGGGAGCGGGGTAGCGGCGGACGAGCTCCATGTTGTGCGTGGCCACCACCACCGTGGTGCCGAGGCGGTTAAGCGCGGTGATGAGCAGCATCAGCCGCTGGGCCTGATCGTCATCCAGATTGCCGGTGGGCTCGTCCGCCACCAGTAGCTTGGGGCGGGAGACAACGGCGCGGGCGATGGCGATTCGCTGCTGTTCGCCGCCGGAGAGTTCGTCGGGCTTGGCGAGCAGCCGCGCTTCCAGCCCCACCCAATGCAGGATCTCGGTGACGTCGGCATGTATCTGCGTCTCATTGCGGCGGGCCAGGCGCATGGGCAGGGCCACGTTGTCGTAGGCGTTGAGGTGCGGCAGCAGCCGGAAATCCTGGTAGACCACGCCGATGCGCCGGCGCAGCAGGGCGGCGTCCCGCCGGGAGATTCT
>JAQUAC010000112.1 GCA_028687415.1 Acidocella sp.
GCACAAAACGCCTGCAAAATGCGTAAGCTCGCCGCCGTCTCAGGGTGGGCTAAATCGACCGGACATAAACACTGGAAGATGAATAAAGGGGAAACCATGAGCGTATTATCCAGCATCAGTTTCACGAGCCTACTTCCGGCCCGAAATGCCGCCCCGCTACAGGTCCATAAGCTGAATTTCGACGACATGAAGGACGCTTTGCGCGCCGGCTTCGCTGATTGGCGCGCCTCCGGCACGTATGCAATAACCTTCGCGGTGGTGCTGCCCATGGCCACGGCCTTTGTCGGCGCCGCGGTGGCGGCCCCCGACTTCATCCCCTTTCTGCTGCCGATCCTCTCCGGCTTGGCGCTGCTGGGACCGGTGGCCACCATGTGGTTTGCAGCCCTGAGCCGGGCGCGCGAGCGTAACCCGGAGGCGACGATGGAGGACGCGGCGGCAGTGTTCGATACGCCGCGCCGCCTTACCCTGCAGTGGCTCAGCGTGGTGGCCGTGGCGCTATTCCTGGCCTGGATCGCCACCGCCTGGGGGATTTATCACGTCACCCTCGCCCAGGCACCCGCCCCCCAGCCCTTGCTCACGCGCATGCTCACCACCACCGATGGCTGGACGATGATCGGCGCCGGGACGGCGGCTGGGGCGTGCTACGCTCTGGCGGCGCTGGCGCTCGGGCTAATTTCCTTTCCGCTGGCGCTGGACCGCGATGTCTCCACCCACCAGGCCTTGTTCACCTCGGTCAACGTCGTCCGGCATAATCTGGTTTTCGCCCTCGCCTGGGGGGTAATCGTTACCATTGGGCTTATTGTCGGCATGCTTCCGGGGCTCCTCGGCCTGGGTGTGGTGATGCCGGTGCTCGGGCATACCACGTGGCATATTTACCGCCGCGCAGTAGGGTAATACCTGGTATCTGCAAAAGATTTGCAATCAAATTAACTCATTCTGCCCCCGGCAGCCGGCCTCCACAGCCGCCTGTCGGGTTTTTTATTGGAATTTGCAAAGTATTTCAAAAAAAGCTCAAGCCCAGAAGGTGCCAGTGTGACATTCCCGGACATCCGCAACACTTGTTGCCAAGGATAAGAATTCATCTTAACAGCCAACTCAGGCCCCGTCGAAATCGGCCGCAAAAGTAAAATTAAGACCGTGACGCGAGGGGGTTTAGGTGGGGGCGGCTTCGGTTTGCAATATCTCAGAGAAAAATCTGAGCAGGAGGACGATGACTTGAGATTCTTGCGCCATTTCGCGTTATGCGCACCGTTACTGCTGCTCGCAGGCTGCTCAACGGTGGATTTTGCCCTATTCCACCCTGTCGGCCGTGTTGCCGAAGCGGAATATCATTACACCCTGCTGCTCGTCGGCGTGATGATGATCGTCATCCTGCCCACGTTCCTCCTCATGGTTATTTTCCCGCTCCGCTACCGCAAGTCGCGCAACGCCACTTATACGCCGAACTGGTCGCATTCCACGGTTATCGAAATCCTGGCCTGGGGCGTGCCCTTCGCCATCACTGCGGTGCTGATCCATTACTCCTTCGTAGGCGTTTACGCGGTGAACCCGTATAATCCGGACGCTCTGGATGGCTCCCCCGGCTCGGCGCTGCCGCCGATCAAGGTGGATGTCATTACCACGGACTGGCAGTGGTTCTTCATCTATCCAGACCAGCATATCGCCACCATCGATGATCTGGTGGTCCCGGTAGGCCGCCGCGTCGATCTGCGCCTGACCTCCACCAGCGTGATGAACGGTTTCTACATCCCACGTGTTGCGCCGATGGTTGACGCCATGCCCGGCATGCGCACGAAAGATTCATTCGAGGTCGACCAACCCGGCACGTTCGAGGGCTTCTCCACCGACTTCTCCGGCGCGGGCTTCTCCTGGATGCAGTTCTCCACCCGTGTCGTGTCGCAGGCCGAGTTCGACGCCTGGACGAAGACCGTGCAGGCCAACCCGAAAACGCTCCCCTACGCCACCTTCACGCAGCTCGCACACCCGACCGTGAATTTTGGTGCCAAACCCGCCTATTTCTCAGCACCGGACCCGGAGCTGTTCAATAAGGTGGTGATGGATGCGATGAACGGCGTGGTTTATCCCGTGCCTGACTCGCTGACGAAGAGCGTCTCGAGCAACGAAGGCAAGGCGCTCGTTCCGGCCCCGGCCAGCCCGTGAAAATCTGAAGAAAGGTCTGAACTGTGCAAGTTGATCTGCAAGACCCCTGGTCACCGCTGTTCGGGCGTCTGACGCTCGACTCGATCCCCTACGACAATCCGATCATCGTCGGCACCTTCCTCGGCGCCGCCACGATTGGCCTCATCGTCGTCGCCGCGGTGCTGTATTATAAGAAGCTCCCGTATTTGTGGCGCGAGTGGCTGACCACGGTTGACCACAAAAAGATCGGCGTGATGTATATCATCCTCGGTCTGGTGATGCTGTTCCGCGGCTTCGTCGACGGGCTGATGATGCGCACCCAGCAGGTGATGGCGGTCGGCCCCGACTCACCCGGCGTGCTGGGCGCCCAGCACGGCTTCCTGCCGCCCTTCCATTTCGACCAGGTCTACAGCGCGCACGGCACGATCATGCTGATCTTCGCCGCGACGCCGATCATGGCTGGGCTGGGCAACATCATCGTGCCGCTGCAGATCGGCGCGCGTGACATGGCCTACCCCTACCTCAACGCTGTCAGCTTGTGGCTCACCACCGCAGGTGCTGCGCTGATCATGCTGTCGCTGTTCGTGGGCGAGTTCTCCAACGCTGCCTGGGTCGGGCTCATGCCGCTGGCCGAGCTGCCCTATAATCCGGGCGTGGGCGTGGATTACTGGATGTGGGCCATTCAGCTCTCCAGCCTGGGCACCACGTTCAACGCGATCAACATCATCGCCACGATCGTGAAGATGCGCGCGCCGGGCATGACCTGGTTCCGCATGCCGGTGTTCACCTGGGTCAATCTCTCCACCAGCATTATTGGCCTCACCGCCTTCCCCGTGCTGGGCGTTGCCCTGTCCCTGCTGACGGCTGACCGCTATCTAGGCACGGATTTCTTTACCGTCGGTCACGGCGGCAACTTCATGCTCTATATCGATCTGTTCTGGATCTGGGGCCACCCCGAGGTTTACTTCCTCATCCTGCCGCCCTTCGGCATTTTCTCGGAAATCGTCCCGACCTTCTCCGAGAAGCCGTTGTTCGGCTACCTCACCATGGTCGCCGCCAGCTTCGCTATTGCCGGCATTGGCTGGTCCGTCTGGGCGCACCATTTCTTCACCATGGGCATGGGGCCGGATCTGAACGGCTATTTCAGCTCCGCCACCATGCTGGTCGGCATCCCCACCGGCGTGAAGATCTTCAACTGGCTGTTTACCATGTATCGCGGCCGCATCACCTTCACCACGCCGATGCTGTGGGCGGTCATGGGTATCTTCCTGCTGCTGTTCGGCGGCTTCACCGGCATGATGCTCTCCGCTCCGGCGATCAACTACACGGTGCATGACAGCGTGTTCGTTATCGCTCACTTCCACTGCATGGTGCTTGTGGTTGCAGTCGGTGCTTTTGCCGCCGTTGCCTATTGGTGGCCGAAAGTGTTCGGCTTCAAGCTCGACGAGCGTAACGGCCAGTTCTTCTTCTGGACGTTCACGCTGGCCAGCATCGTGGTGTTCGTTCCGATGTTCGGCCTTGGCCTGGAGGGCGAGACCCGCCGTCTGGACTACGTCTTCAACCCGCAATGGCGCCCTCTCCTGATCGCGGAAGAAGTCGGCATCGTGCTGTACTGCATCTCCGTCTTCTACTTCCTGAAGATGATCTACGTCTCGCTGCGAGACCGCGTGCCGGCTGGCGACGATGCCTGGGGCACCGGGCGGACGCTGGAGTGGATGACGCATACCCCCGTGCCGTTCTACAACTTTGCCGTCACGCCGCAGATCAACGCACTTGATGAGCTGGCCTGGCGCCGTGAGAACGGCCTGGACAAAGTCAAACCGCAGACGTTCGTGCCCATCCACATGCCCTCCAACACGGCTGTGCCTGTGATCATCGGCGCGATGGCGATGGCGCTCGGCTTTGGCATGATCTGGCGGATCTGGTGGATGGCCGGCGCGGCTCTGCTCGCTATCGTCGTGGCGGTCATTGCCCGCTCCTTCGATAAGAACCAGGGCTACATCCTCACCGCCGAGGAAATCGCAAAATTTGAAAGCAAGACTGAGCTGGCGAGCATGATCGCTGAACAGCCCAAGCGGACGCCGCTCGACCATGTGGAGGCGCATTAATGGCAACCATAGCTAAAGCCGGGCCGAATACACGGCTCTGGAACGCCGAGGCTGACGAGCACGACACGATCTCGACCAGAACCTTCGGGTTCTGGCTCTACATGCTGAGTGACGCGCTTATCTTCACCGGCATCTTTGCCTCCTACGCGGTGCTGAGCACGCCGATGAACTTGGCTGGCGGCCCCGGCCCCGCCCAGGTCACCAACGCGGTGGAAGGGTTCTGGCAGACGCTTATCATTCTTGGCAGCGTCTTCGCCTACAGCCAGGCCACGGTTGCCCTGAAAAATGGCAGCAAGGCCGGGGTGGCGGCGGGTATTCTCGTCGCCATGGTGCTTGGGGTGGCATTCGTCTCCATGGGGTGGCACGATCTGGCCGCCCTGACCGCCCAAGGCAACGGGTATAGTCGCTCTGCCTACCTGTCGATCTTCTTCACCCTTATCGCCACGCACGGGCTGCATATGGGCATCGGCATTCTTTGGATGCTGATCATGTTAGTGCAGATCGTCCGCTTCGGCTTCACCGCCGATGTGGTCGCCCGGCTGCTGAACCTACGCATGTTCTGGCAGTTCCAGGCGACGATTTGGGTGATTGTTTACGTGTATGTCTACCTGCTGGGAGGTACTGCCTGATGTCCGCTCATCATTCCGACCCGTTGCAGAATCCAGAGGTCCAGCAGGGTAGCACACTGCGCTTCGCCACCGCCTTCCTGGCCTCGGTGCTATTCATGGGGGCTGCGTTGCTCGTCTCGCAGCACAAGCTGCCCTTCCTTGAATTCGCTGAGATCCTGGTGGGGCTTACCTTCCTCACCCTGGCCGCGCAGGCCACCTTGTTCTTCGGGTTGGACATCTCCCGCGCGCAAATCTGGAAGAGCGTCTCCCTGATCCTCACCGTGCCTCTCTTCATTATCTCGGTGGGGCTAACCGTGTGGGCGTTCTCCTCGCTCTACTCGCGGACCATGCTGCCGGCGAATGAAGTGCCCTCAATGAGCATGCCCATGGACAGCAATGCCACCATGAGCATGCCGGCGCAGCAGACGCTGCTGCAGTAAGCTCCGGGGTTTCCCCAACAAAAAAGGCGCGGTCCGAAAATGGGCCGCGCCTTTTTTATTGCCCCAGCCTCCGTGAACCATCCTGCATCCAACCGTTCAGCGTCGGGTGACTAACATGCTACCCACCTGGTGCACCGCTCGCTGGGCGCTCAAAGCACACTAATTGCGAATTAAGAGCTAGGCCTTCCAGAACGTCATCAGCAGCCCGCCAGAAAGGATGAGCGCGCCGCCGGCCAGGACCGGCATCCCCGGCTTCATGCCGAAGGCAAAGAAATTGATAAGCTGCGCCACCACGAAGAACAGCGAGACATATACGCCGAGGAGCTTGCCAAAATCCCAGGGTGGCAGATTGACGGTAACACCGTAGACGAACAGAACCAGTGCCGCCGCCGCAAACAGGCCAAGACGGATGAGCGGCACTGCTTGGCTGTGCAGCGCCGTGCGGGCGATGGCGTCGCCCCCGGCCTCAAGCGTGGCCGCCAGGGCCAGTAGCAGCAGAATCAGAAAATTGTTCATGGTTGCGGAAATTCCCAGAGCCAAAGTTGATTTTGTTCAAGCACAAAGACACGTGACGGCATGCCTGCCTGATCGACACCAAACGAACAAGGCCGGGTAAAACCCGGCCTTGCCACACACACGCGGAAAGAAAAGCGCCGAGTTAATAGACTGCGACGTGATAACCCAAGGCAACCGCCGCCACCGCGCCAGCAACGGCGAGGTAAGGCAGATAGCCAGCCTTAAAGTCAACCGCCGTAAACGGCGATCCGGGCTGGATATCGGCGGAGAAATCGGATGGGAACCGCCCCTTGTCCTGCACATAATGGCGGTAGAGGAAGAAGGGCACGCACAGGAACACGACGATGAACCCCGCGGTGAGCACGTTCGAGCCATAGGAATTGGCGCCGACGCCAATGAGGAACATATCGAAGAAGCCGCACACCGCGCCAGCACCCAGCAGCCAAGTGGGTGCCTTGTAGGGGCGCGTCCAGCCCGGACGGTCCATACGGTGGATCCAGCCGGATTGCAGGTTCATGAAAATGAACGTCATGTATGCCACGTTGGAGATGGCGAGCAGCAGCACGTCATTGTTCAAGGACAACAAGAAGATGTTAAGCGAAAGATCGGTCACCATCGCCAGGGTCGGATTGCCGTTCTTGTTGGTCTGCGAAAGATAACGGGGCAGAAACCCATCCTTCGAGGACTGGAACAAGGTGCGCGACGAGCCGGCAATGGCCGCCATGACCGAGAGCAGCAGAGTGGCCAGCAGCATCACCACAATGATATCCACGCCGATGCCGGTGACGCCAACCATGTGCGCCATGGCAACGCCAACACCAGCACCACTGTAGATGCCGGGGTCCAGCATGCCCGAGAGGCCGAGGAAGCCCTGGAAGGAAAGCGGCACCAGCGTATAGAAGAACAAGCAGACCAGAGAGATGCCGATGGCGGCCTTCACTGTGTCCTTCTTCGGGTTGGTAAACTCACGGGTATAGACCAGCGCCGTCTCCAGCCCGTAGGTGGACCAGGCGGCGATGAACAACCCGGCGCCGAACAGCGTCCAGCCGGCACCATCCCAATGGCCGTTGACCGCATTGCCCGCGGCATCGTGGCTCAGCGGCACGAAAGGCGTGAAATGCGCAGCCGGAAGGTCACCGGTGAGCAGCGGCACCAGTGCCACCAGCGCCAGCGGCACCAATGAAGAAATGGCAAACACCATCTGCACACGCGCCATGGAGAGCATGCCCCGGCTCTGGATAAAGAAGCACACCAGCACCAGGAACAGCGAGAGGCAGAAGGTGGAATTGATCTGCATCGCACCGAAGAACGGTACGCTGAGGAGCACGACATTCCAGGTCAGCACAGGCGAGTTGGCGGGGAACAAAGTGGTGAGCACAT
>JAQUAC010000113.1 GCA_028687415.1 Acidocella sp.
GGGCGTTCTGCAACCGTGTGACGGGAAGGAGGTGATTTTCCCGTATGATGGCTTGTGCCTCGACGATGCGGAAGGAGATGGCTGAGGCCGATCGGCAAGGCTGTCAGTAATTCCAAGCCCACGGTCAGCACCATAGCCCCGTATAGGAGCCTCACCACGGTTCTTGCAAAAATCAAGACTTTCTGATGGATAATGGTAATCCACCGGAAATTAATGGGATTACCCTGAAGTCACTAAGTAAGACAGCTGATAATTCTCAGCCCATTGCAGCGGGCCTAAAATAAAATAGCCTACGGAAAACCGGGTGAGGTTCAGTGACCTCACCCGGTCGTAAAATTGGTCAGACGGTTACGGGGGTACTAATACCCCACTTCCCGTAGTGGATTCGGTTCTGGTGCAAATATCAAGCACTTAATATTTGCACCAGAACCCTTTGCACCAGAACCCGCTATCGCGGCCGGGCATCGCTCATCGCTTCAAGATCCAGCCATTCCTGCCCCCTGGCCTTGTTCGGGCATGACTGGTTCAGTCGCCTGGCGGTCCTGGAAGGCGACCGCGGCGCGGGCGCATGGCTTGCCGAGGCCGAGACCATCCTCTGCGCGCCGCGCTGGCTGCTGGACATCGACATCCAAGCCGACTTTGCCGCCTTCAGCCACGATTGAATTGATCCCCACCGGACAGGCATGAACTTGGTGCATACTTTACTGAGGAGCGCTGCAGAATTTCCATACGTAGAATGCCGCATATGCACAGGATAAATGCCCATTCGTATGATGCCGCGGTTATGGCTTGATGATGATCAAGAAGGATCGTCAGTCTCGGCCACTGTAACCCCATAAGGGCGCCAGCGCCTCAAGGAGTGTGTATGTCAACGATAACGAAAGAACCCGCCGGTGTCGGCGGAACACGAAGGAAATTCAACAAACTCGTCTCGAACCCGGTTTTCGAGGACTATTCCCTCCGCTATGCGCCCAAGAGTTTTCGCACATGGTCGCAATATGCGGTGTTCTCGGCGGCGCTCGGCGGCATCGCCTATCTCGCCGATCAGGCCATTGGCGGCTCGCTCGCCGTGCAATTTGGCTTTGAGAACGCATTTTGGGGCATTATTGCCGCCGCCACGATTATCTTTCTCACGGGCATTCCCATCGCCTATTACTGCGCGAAATATAATGTTGACGTCGACCTGCTGACGCGCGGCGCTGGTTTCGGTTATTTAGGCTCGACCATCACCTCAGTTATTTACGCCTCGTTCACCTTCATTTTCTTCGCGCTTGAAGGCTCGATCATGGCGCAAGCGTTCAATTTATATTTCGGCATTCCGTTGCCAATCGGCTATGCCCTTGGCTCGCTGATGATCATTCCGCTGGTTACTTTCGGTATGACGTTGCTCTCGAAATTGCAGGTTTGGACGCAACCGATCTGGCTGACCTTGCTTTTTGCACCGCCGATCGCGGTGCTGGCTACCGACCCGCAGGCGATTTCTAACTGGACCAATTTCGCTGGGGCCTCGCCTAGCGGTTCCTCCTTCAACCCGCTTATGTTCGGGTCCGCCGCCGGCATCGCCCTGGCGCTGATCGCGCAAATCGGTGAGCAGGCGGATTATCTCCGCTTCATGCCTGATAAAACCAAAAAGAACTCCTTCGGCTGGTGGCTGGCCGTGCTCGGCGCCGGTCCGGGCTGGGTCATCCTTGGGGCCACCAAACAGCTGATGGGCTCGTTTTTTGCCTCACTCGCCTTCACCCATGGTACGCCGCTGGCAAAAGCCAATGAGCCGATCCAGATGTACCACACCGGTTTCACCTATATATTGGGTAGCGGCATGGCTGCGGTCTCCGTCGCAACCTTCTTCGTGATCCTCTCGCAGATCAAGATCAACGTGACCAATGCCTATTCCGGTTCGCTGTCCTGGTCTAACTTCTTCTCCCGCTTATTGCATGCGCATCCTGGCCGGGTCGTCTACATCTTCTTCAATGTCGGCATTTCACTAACATTGATGGAGTTGAATATGTTTTCGGTGCTGGGTCATATTCTCGGCTTCTACTCCAACGTCGCCGTGGCCTGGATTGGCGCCGTCACCGCCGACCTCGTTATCAACAAGCCACTGCTGAAACTCAGCCCTTCTTATGTCGAGTTCAAGCGCGCGCATCTCTACAACTTCAATCCGGTCGGCTTCGGCTCCATGGCTGTAGCCTCTTTCATTTCCGTACTTGCCTTCTTTGGCGTGTTCGGGGCGTATGCGGCGGCCTATTCCGCCTTCATAGCGCTTGGCGTATCGTTCATACTCTCGCCAATCGTGGCTATCATCACCAAGGGCAAATACTACATCGCCCGCAACCCGAACTATCACGCCGGCGTTCAGCATAGCGCTATGAATTGCGTGGCCTGTGGCTTCGAGTACGAGACGAACGATATGGCGGCTTGCCCCTTCCATCAGGGAAGCATCTGCTCGCTCTGCTGCTCACTCGATTCCAGTTGCCATGACGAATGCAAGAAACCGCACGCATTGCCCGTGCTCAGCTACGGTTCACCGATGGTCTGACTGATTTGCAATTGCCGCCGGAGGCCCTGCGCCTCCGGCTTTTTTGTGGGGGTGTATGATGCTACATGGAGATATCTCGTCCAGCCACGACACCATTGGTGTTGCTGTCGTCAACTACAAGATGCCACGTTTGCATAACCGCACGGAGGTCATTGCCAATGCGAATAAAATCGCGGAAATGCTGAAAGGTATGAAGCAGGGCCTGCCGGGGATGGATCTGGTCGTCTTCCCGGAATACTCCACGCACGGTATCATGTATGACCGCGATGAAATGATGGAAACGGCCGCGGTTATACCTGGTGAGGAGACCGAAATTTTCTCGGCAGCCTGCCGAAGCGCAAAAGTCTGGGGCGTATTCTCCTTGACGGGCGAACGGCATGAGGAACATCCGCACAAAGTGCCCTACAACACGTTGGTGTTGATCAATGATAAGGGCGAGATCGTGCAGAAATACCGGAAAATTCTGCCTTGGGTGCCTGTGGAGGGCTGGTATCCTGGTGGTTGCACCTATGTTTCCGACGGCCCGAAAGGCATGAAGATCAGCCTGATAATCTGCGATGATGGCAATTACCCGGAAATCTGGCGTGATTGCGCGATGAAGGGCGCGGAGCTTATCGTCCGCTGCCAGGGCTATATGTATCCGGCGAAGGAGCAGCAGGTGATCATGGCTAAATCCATGGCCTGGGCCAATAACGTCTATGTCGCGGTGGCGAATGCCGCGGGGTTTGATGGCGTGTATTCCTATTTTGGTCATTCGGCGATCATTGGCTTCGACGGCCGCACCCTCGGTGAATGTGGCGAGGAGGATTACGGCATCCAGTACGCGGCTTTGTCGAAATCTCTGATCAGAGATGCGCGCCGCAATATGCAGTCGCAGAACCATCTCTATAAGCTTCTTCATCGTGGCTATACCGGAATGATCAACTCCCGCGAGAACCAGCCTGGCCTGGCAGTTTGCCCGTTTGATTTCTACCGGGAATGGGTAACCGACCCCGAAGCCACGCGTGCGAAGGTGGAAGCCATCACGCGCAGTAGCGTTGGCACCGCTGAATGCCCGATTGAGGGGCTGCCGAATATCCCATCCTCCAGTGCCGCCGAATAGATCTGGTATTTTTCAGCCGCAAAAAAGGCGCCCGAGACGGCGCCTTTTTTATTGGGAGTATTGCGTAACCTTAGTGGCTGATCATCCAAGGCCTCGTACCGGGAAAGCTCTTTGCTGCCTCCGGTCTTGTCTTGGTTTTGGCGGAGGTGCCGCAGCAGCCGCAGCCAGGCGGATGCCGCCCGGTGCGGGCGGTGGTCTCTGGCGCATGCGCGTTCTTTTCATTGATGGTCTGCGCCTTGAAGCGCTTTGACCCCATGGACGAAAAATGCGGCACCGTGAGCAAAGCTCTCGGCGCGTCGGCGCCGCAATCAGGGCAGGTTGCATCATCGGCGTAATGCGCCATGGGCGTCATCTCGGTGAATGGGCCGCAGCGTTCGCAGAGATAATCATAGATTGGCATGATCGCGCCCTTACAGGTCTGGCGAGATCGGCATGTCGATCCCGTTCATGTTGAATGGCTTCGGCCCGTCTGCGCCTGGATTGATGTCAAAATCAAAAATCTCGGTCGGCAGGTAGAGCGTGGCGCAGGCATTTGGCACATCAACGATGCCGGAGATATGCCCCTGCACCGGTGCCGTACCCAGGATCGAATAGGCTTGCGCCCCCGAATACCCGAATTTTTTGAGATAGTTGATCGCGTTCAGGCAAGCCTGCTGATAAGCGGTGAACATATCCAGGTAATGTTGCTTGCCGGAATCATCAACGGAAATACCCTCAAAAATCAGAAAGTCCTGATAATTTGGCTTGATCGGGCTGGGTTTGAAGATCGGGTTCTTGACGCCGTATTTCGCCATGCCGCCCTTAATGAGCGAATGAATGCCAAGATGGATGAAGCCCGGCATCTCGATCGCGCCGCAGAAGGTGATCTCTCCGTCACCCTGGCTGAAATGCAGGTCACCCACCGAGAGGCCGGCCCCTTTCACATAAACCGGGAAATAAACCCGCGCCCCGCGCGACAGGTCCTTGATATCGCAATTGCCGCCATGTTCACGCGGCGGCACGGTCCGGGCGCCGGTTGCAGCCGCGGCGTCCCGCGCCTCGCCCTTCATGCGGCCCATATGCGCTGTGCCGGCGAAAGGTGGGTTGGCGAGGCCCGGCACGCGGGCCGGGTTGGTGGCAATCAGGGCCGCCTCCCGGGTGTTCCAGTCCGCCAGCATTTTCGGGTCGGGCAGGCAGCCGATCAGGCCGGGATGAATCAGCCCAGCGAAATTCACGCCCGGAATATGCCGGGAGGAGGTGAACATACCCTTGATATCCCAGATTGATTTCTGCGCCGACGGGAAATAATCCGTGAGGAAGCCGCCTCCATTGGTTTTTGAAAAGAAGCCGTTAAACCCCCATTCATGGCCGGGCAATACGCCGATATCAAGAAAATCAACCACCAGTAGATCGCCCGGTTCCGCACCTTCAACCTCAACCGGGCCTGAGAGATAGTGCACCGTCGTCAGGTCAACATCACGTATATCGTCGGCGCTGTCGTTATTCTTGATAAATCCGCCCGTCCAGTCATAGCACTGAAGAATGAAGTCGTCGCCGGGTTTCACTTTGGCTACCATGGGTATATCGGAATGCCACCGGTTATGGATCATATCGTTTTCCAGTGGCGATTTTGATAAGTCGACCTTGATCAGCGTCTCTGTCACAAGTTGGGCCTCCGGCTCCGATGGGTTACAAATGTCAGGCCGCCCAGACCCGAACGGGCAGGGAGGCCATGCTAAGTAAAGTGTGAAATCTGGCTGACCGGCGGAATACGGAGGACTGCGTATTCCCCTGCGCGTTTCGGCGGTGCATGGTTAAAAGATAATGGCGGGTGAGTTAAGTTTATATCCTTCAGGGAAGTAACGCCTCGACAAAGAATGCGAGGTGGAATGGCTTTAAAACAACGGGTGCTCTCGGTTCGGCGCTCATACAACCAGTTCGTGGCCAACGAGACGATGGAGGACTACGCGCTGCGCTACACGGCAACGGGCGCGCGCAAATTCTCTACCGCGCGCATTGCCCATACCGCGTTCGGCGCCACCTCATTTCTTGCGCTGGAGGTCATCGGCGGCTCCATGACCCTGCAATACGGCACGGTCAACGCCGTCTGTGCGATTCTTGTCGTTAGCCTGCTCATCGCCCTCGTCTCGGTACCGATTGCCTATGTAGCAGTCCGGTATGGGATTGATATCGATCTGCTCACCCGCGCCGCCGGTTTTGGCTATATCGGGTCCACCGTCACCTCGCTGATCTACGCCTCCTTCACGTTCCTGTTCTTCGCCATTGAAGCCTCGATTTTCGCGGATATGCTGCGCGAGGTATTCGGCTTGCCGCTTGCGCTTGGATATATTTTCACCGCCGTTACGGTGATCCCGATGGTCGCTTATGGCGTGACCTTTATCAGCCGGTTCCAAGTCTGGACGCAGCCGCTCTGGCTGTTCCTGAACTTTCTGCCCATTCTGCTTTTGCTCCTGCATCCACACCTGCTGCAGAGCTGGCGGCATTACCGCGGCGCCGCCGCGCCAGCCGGGTTTTCGCTGCTGCCATTTGGCATTTGCGCCTCCATCGTCTCCTCACTGATTGCCCAAGTCGGCGAGCAGGTGGATTATCTGCGCTTCCTTAAACCCCCGGTACAAGGCAAACGCCTCGGCTGGTGGGTGGCGTTGCTGGTGGCGGGGCCGGGCTGGGTGGTGCCAGGCATGGTGAAAATGTTGGCCGGCTCGGTCTTTGCCGTACTGGCGGTGGCGGCTGGTTTTTCCATCGCCGAGGCTGGGCAACCCGTTATCATGTATCGAGTTGCCTACGGCATGTTCACCAGCCCGGCACTCGCCATACTCTCCACCGTTGTGTTGATCTCGGTGGCGCAGACCAAGATCAACATTACCAATGCCTACGCTGGCTCCATCGCCTGGTCCAATTTCTTCTCCCGTCTTACGCACCGCCATCCAGGCCGGGTGGTGTGGCTCGTGTTCAACGTCGCCATTGCCTTGCTGCTGACCGAGATGGGCATCTACCGCACCATTGAGCCGATTCTGACATTTTATTCCATATTGGCCTGCGCCTGGATCGGCGCCACCTGCGCCGATTTGGTGTTCGTGAAGTTCTTGCGTCTCGGCCGTCCAGAAATTGAGTTCAAGCGCGCCTATCTGTTCGATATCAATCCAGTCGGCACCGGCGGCATGGCCTTTGCCGTGCTGGTGGGGTTATTTGCCAAAACCAGCCTAGCCGGTGAAGCGGCACATGCCTTCGCACCGCTACTGGCGCTGCTCGCGGCGTTCATCGCCGTGCCGCTGCTCGCCCTTGCCACCAAGGGACGTTTCTATCTAGCCCGCAAGCCGCGCCGTGCGTGGCAGGGGAAGAAAACGCTGCAATGCGGCGTATGCGGCAATGATTTCGAGACGCCGGACGTTGCCTTTTGCCCGGCCTATGTGGCGCCGATCTGCTCTCTCTGCTGTGCGCTTGATTCCCGTTGCCATGACGCTTGCAAACCCCATGCCCGCTACTTCAAACAACTGACTTGGGCGCT
>JAQUAC010000114.1 GCA_028687415.1 Acidocella sp.
GCACTTTGGACCCTGGTGGCCATGCCGGTGCAGGCGGTGATGCTGCTGTTACCGGTACCGGTGAAAGCGTGGACGGCCAGGTTCTACTGGCGGGGCATCGCACGGATTTTGGGGCTCCGGCTGCGCGTGATCGGGCGGCTGGAGACGGTCAGGCCGGTGCTGTTCGTGGCCAATCACTCTTCCTGGCTCGATATCGTGGCGCTGGGCGCGGTGTTGCCGGGGTGCTTCGTGGCCAAGGGCGATGTTGCGCACTGGCCGGTCATCAACTGGGTGGCGCGGCTGGGGCGGTCGATCTTCGTGTCGCGCAACCGGGCAACAGTGGCGCGCGAGCAGAAAGAATTGCAGCACAGGCTGGAAATGCGGGACAACATCATCCTGTTCCCAGAGGGCACGACATCGGACGGCAACCGCGTGCTACCGTTCGCTCCCGCCTTTCTAGCGCTGGCAGATGCCCCGGCCAAACCCCGCATACAGCCGGTGACACTGGTCTATGACGAGATAGAGGGGCTGCCGGTGCACGCGGGAGACCGCCCCACGATCGCCTGGTATGGCGATATGGATCTGGGGCCGCATTTCTGGGCGCTGGCAAAGCGGCGCAGCCTACGCGCCACAATCGTTCTAAACGAGGCGATCGCGCCCGGGCATTACCCGAACCGGAAACTACTGAGCGCGGCATTAGAAACACGAATTGCGGCCAATGCCGCGGCGTTGCGGCAGGGGCGCTTACCAGTATTGTGAAATGTTTCAAAAGCCTGCCCAAGCGCTTGCGGGCGGCATGAAATAGGCATAGGGCGCTGAGCGTTGCCGGTATGCATGCGCGGCCGGCGGCAAGTCTGACTACGAGGAAAATACACGCCGCCGAGTATGCGGCGTAACCTGCAGGAGAAAATTTATGAAAGTCACGAACTTCACCCGGCATTTAGTGCCGGCTCTTGGCTTGGCCTGCGCCCTGGGCCTAGCCCAGGCCGCCAACGCGCAAATGAACCCGATGAGCACCATGGCCCAGGCCGTGACCGCGCCGGTTTCCGCCGCCGCCAGCACCGCCAAGGATGCCGCGTCCAGTGCTGTTTCCAACACCACGGCCAACGTGACCGCCGCCGCCGCCGGTACCGTGTCCAACGCGACCGGCGCTGTTACCGACAAGGCCAACTCGGCCATGAAGGCTGGTGCCGCCAAACTGGCGAAGGCCACCGAGTTCACGAGCGAGGCCGAGGCCGCAGCGCATTGCCCAAATGACACGGTCGTGTGGTCCAGCCTGACCAAGAGCAAGAGCTTCCACACCAGCAATTCCAAGATGTTCGGCAAGACCAAACATGGCGCCTATGTGTGCAAGGCTGATGCGGTTGCTGCTGGCCTGCACCAGGCCAAGAACTAAAACAAACGATCCGGGGAGGCCGAACGGTCTCCCCGGCCTTTCTGGAAGGGACAGATATGAGCGAAAGCAATACCGTCACCATGCCGTCCGGCGTGAAATACGTGGACCATGTGGTGGGTAACGGCGAAACCCCGAAAAAAGGCCAGATGGTCACGGTGCATTACACCGGTTGGCTGGACAAAAATGGGGAAAAAGGCGCGAAATTCGACTCCTCGCGCGACCGCGGGCAGCCGTTCACGTTCAAGATCGGAGTTTCCCAGGTAATTTCCGGCTGGGATCAGGGGGTTTCGACCATGCAGGTCGGCGGCCAACGCACCCTGACCATACCCGCCGAGCATGGCTACGGCGCGCGCGGCGCGGGCAGCGTAATCCCACCTGGAGCGACGCTGATTTTCGACGTCGAGCTGCTCGGCATCAAGTAAACTGCAATGCCCCCGGTTCCGCCAGATATGGTGGGACCGGGAGCAGTGGCCGCGTTTTATGCGCGGGGTAGAAAGGCCATCGGGACGGCTTTACCCGGATGCCTGCTGATCCGCCGCCGCTCCCGCGCGGCACGCACCATGCCCTCAAAACACTGCCGGACGGCAGCAGGTTCACCAGTGCGACGCTCCAGCGCGCGCAGACAGAAATGTACTTGCGCCATATTCTGGTAATATTCGGTGAAGGCGTAATTGAGCGCGCCGCCGGTAATGGCTCCGGCCATGGGCACGGCCTGGGCCAGGAATTTCTCCGACAGCACCAAGCCAAAGCGGCTTGCCGCACTCCTAATCAGAAGATTAACGGTGAGATGGTTCACACCAAGTCTGGTCGCCCAATAGCCGATCTCGGTATCATCATCCTTACCGCCAGGGCCTCCGAAGGCGAGTACTTCCAGGCAGGCGCGACGGGTGTCTTCGGCCGTGAGATCCTCTCCTGAATCACGTGCGACCTGGGCAATGCTACGCAGGATGGTGGTGGTAGTGAAGGGAATATCGAACAACACGCCGGGCAGACCGACAAAACCGGAGGCGACACCGCTGGCTGTTGTGGCCAAGCGGTGCAGGACATTATTGCGCGGGCGCTTGGGGCGGACGATATGGGGCACAGCCTCCAGCCCGAAGGTGGCATAATTATAGCTGGCCCAGAGTGTATCCTCAACTGCTTCCTGCACGCGCTGGGTAAGCTGGGTCCAGGTCGTACCGCCGAAGCGCTCGCCAGTCTGGGAGATGGAATTGCGCAGAGCGTCTATGCGCCGGCCGAACATCGCGGTGAGCCGCAAAAGCAACCCACGGGAGTCGGCCATGATAATGGCTGCGCGCCAAAGCTGATCCTGCTCATGTATAGTGAGGAAGGACGCGGTATCCGCCAGGGCTTCTGGCATAGGCGTATCAATTTTCATGTCCGGGTAGAGAGTGACCCCAGCCCGGACACAAAACAAGTGAAGTTACCGAAAATTATTCCGCAGCAGTGGCGGAAACGTTCTTCACGGCCTGCACGATTTCCGCAAACGCCGCAGCATCGTCGAACGCGATGGCGGCCAGCACCTTGCGGTCCAGCTCCAGCCCGGCCTGCTTCAGGCCGAAGATGAACTGGCTATAGGTGAGGCCATGCTCGCGCACGGCGGCGTTGATACGCTGGATCCAGAGCGAGCGAAACTCGCGCTTCTTGACCCGGCGGTCACGGTAGGCATAGCGCAGGGCCTTTTCCAGGCGCTCCAGCGCGATGCGGTAATTGGTGGACGAACGGCCGACAAAGCCCTTCGACAGTGCCAGAACTTTTTTATGCCGGGCGTGGGTGGTAACGCCGCGTTTCACACGTGCCATGTTTCTATTCCCTCTTTAACCGATACCGTACGGGGCCCACTGCTTAACGGTCAGGCCGTCAGCATGGGTCAGGGTCTGGCTGCCGCGATTCTGGCGCTTAGCTTTCTGGCTGCGGGCCATGAGGTTGTGGCGCTTCTTGCCCGGGCCGGCTAGGACCTTACCCGTGGCGGTGATCTTGAAGCGCTTCTTGACCGATGACTTGGTCTTGAGCTTCGGCATTTTGATCTCCTGTCGCTTAAACCCCGTCTGCACGGGGGTCCCGGATATCGGGGCGGCGGCCAGGCATGCCTAATGGCCCGGACACGCGCGCATCACGTTTGACGGTGAAGCCGCGCGTATAAAGGCTGAGGCGCCGCGTGACAAGAGAGCAAAACGACGGCAAAATCCGCGCTATGCCAAGCAATCCGCCAAATGGCGCAAAACTATATGAGGTGGCTCTGAACCACATGGCGCGCTACGCCGCCACGGAAGCGGGACTGGCCCGGGTACTGGTGCGCAGGGTGGAACGCTGGGCACGCGTGGCCGGAGAGGACGCCGAGCCGGAAGAAGTTGCACAGGCGGCGCGGCAAGCAAAAGCGGAAATCCCAGGTGTACTGACAAAATTGCGCGAGTTGGGCGTGCTTAACGATGCGGCCTTTGCCGCCTCCCGTGCCAAGCGCCTGACGCGGGAGGGGAAATCCCGCCGTGCTACCCTCGCCCATCTGGCCGCCAAAGGTATAAAGACGCCAGCGCTGGCCGAAGACCCGGAGCGGGAGCTGGCTGCGGCCTGCGCCTATCTGCGGCGGAGACGGGCCGGGCCATTCGGCGATGCACCTGAAGAAAAAATCCTGGCGGCCATGGCCCGCGGCGGCTTTGCCCAGAGTGTCGCCCGGCGCGCCCTGGCGCTGAACCGGGACGATGCCGAAACGCTGATCAAAGCCTTATCTGACCCGCTGCTTTAGCCCGGCAGCTTCAACCCGGCCCAGGCTGGCGTCAGCCGTGGGTCGAACGCCGTAGTGCCAGCCGGCGGCATACGTGACTGCTGGAAGAAATACTCTTCCAGGGCCTGCCCAATATCGAATTGCGCCGGCTCTGGCATTGGCCGAACGGACGTCGGCGTAAACGCCACACTATCCTCGCCATATGGTTCCGGACGCACATGCGGCACCTCTAGAATGGCTTCACCCGCCTGCCGAGCCCGACGAGACACCGGCAATACCGCGCGCCGCCTAACTCCCGGTAAAGGCGTGATGTAAGGAGCCACCTCATGGCCGCGCATAATGTCATCCGCCTCATCTTTCATAACATTAAGCCTAATTGGCGCGAACGATCTCTGTGCTAATGCCACACCACGTGGCGGCAAATACATGAAACTTTGCTCGCCCTCCCGCTTCGCCCGCGCCTGCGTTGCCTCCTGCCGGGCCGCTACTGCGACCGAAACCGCGCGATAAGATTTTTGTTCCGCTCCATCCACATGGCCGGCACCCAAGAATAGAGAATTCTGCGTTTGCCGCGAACCCGCCACCACCGGCAGTGATGCGGCATCCGCTGATTTGGCTTTTGCTGAGCTTAATTTCCATTGCAGCATATTCGTGCTACGCACAGGCGCCACCCCCCCAAAACCAGGCTGCCCAGCCGCCATTGCCAAACTGTGAATTTTCAGCCAGGGCTCCTGCAATTCGCGTAGCTCCTTAGCTTCCACGACCTCTCGCAGAGATTTGCGAAAATCAGTCAGAAGCGAGCCCGCATCGTACTCCATGTCACCCATACCTTATTTTCACGCGTCTGATGAAGAGAGAATTGGCCAGGGCATGAGCCCTGGCCAATTTCATTACAGCGAAAAAATAGCCTTCAAGTCCTCTAAAATCGTTTGCAAAAGAGAAAGGC
This sequence comes from Acidocella sp., assembly GCA_028687415.1. Classification (GTDB taxonomy): domain Bacteria; phylum Pseudomonadota; class Alphaproteobacteria; order Acetobacterales; family Acetobacteraceae; genus Acidocella. Next base: position 5,044 of record JAQUAC010000114.1, read on the forward strand.
TTGCTTTGGCTTTCGCCGCATCCGCCGCCGGCAACGCTGCAATTACCGGTGCCGCAGCAGTCGCAAGCGTATTCGCCGCAGCGCTGGCCGTCACCAATGCGCTTGCATGTGCAGCTTGATTGGCTTCCACTGAATTCACAACCGCCTCCCCCACCTGCAGACCAGCAGCAACCGCCGTGCCAAGCGGCCCACCCACAGCAGCACCCACCGCAGCAGCAGTATTCAGGCCAGTTTCAATATTCACCATTTCACTCATATAAGATCTCCCATTTACAACAAAACCATACGTCGTTAGGCTCAAACCTTTGGCGTTTCCTGCACCACGCCAGCAACAATACTTTATGCATCCGCCACAACCGCATTGATTGCATCAGGCGTCTTCTCGGTAATCATCGCAGCCACATCAGCGATCGATTTTTGCAACTGCCCCACGGTCACGACATTTTCTGGTTGAATAATCTTAATAAGTCCAAGAACAATCCCCAGAATATCTGCCGAAGGCAGCGGAACATGCAGCCAGAAATACTGCGCAACGGCAGTCAAAGCCGTACCGAACCAAATTGACAACCCAGTTCTATTTGCTGGCGATTCAAAAAAATTTTCTAATACACTCATACATCAATCCTCACTGCAGAATCTCGGTTGCTAGGGCGATTGTCCTGCGCGCCCACCCCAGTCCGAAATTTGTCCAGCCCGGAGACCGGGCATAAAAGTCAATCCTCCGCGCTAGCGCTTCTCTCGCTAACGCCGCACCATCTGCGGCATTCAACGCCAACAGTGTTACCGGCCCCAAAATACCATCCGTCTGCTTGTTTAATGCCTGCTGCAACCAAACAACCGAACGCCGCAAACCGGCATTCACTGCAGCATCAAATGCCACCAAAGCTACCGGCGGCTTTAATTCATCACCATGCAAAGGTTCATAATAATCTCGCCGGTAAATCTCTTCCGCAGCATTTTCAGAAAGATTAGCTATATCCAAATGAGGATACGCTGCCGCGCTAATTCCAAATTTTGTGCCACACAGTGTACCATGCCCTACCATGCCACCAGTCCAGTTACCTGGGTCTGCGGGATTGTCGCTAAATCCCCCCTCAACGCTGAGAGTAAAGGCAAAGCATCGTGAAAAACTATCCATGAAGCAAACTCGTAATCAACCCACCGCATGCTGCGGACAACACACTAATAACCATCATACTGATCCTTCGCTCGGCATCTCGCTCCCCCCTAATACGAGAAATTTCCGACCTCATATCGCTGAGTCCAGCCACCAGTTCGTCAACTTTTCCAAACAGCTTACCTATTACTTGGTCTTCTTGTACCAGATACCTAACACGCCACGTTTCAAGTGAATCTGCTTTGGCCTCCAGTATTCCAATATCTTGCCGTATCCCGCTTATATCATTACGCAACCCTGCAATATCAGAACGCAACAGGGCAACGGCATCAGTATCCATAGCGGCTCCTTAGTCTGGCATATCAGACAATGTGATGGGATAAGTTGTTGCCTGAAGTGGAAAATTAACATTCCAGTTAGCACCAAGATCGTTTCCAATATTCCAATTTTCCGGCGAGGCAAGGCTTGCTGCATTATCCGTGATGGCATTCCCGCGGCCGATCTGCATGTTACCATATGGGTAAAAAAACAGCACCTCAGTGGACGGATTGGTAATCGCCTGGCTAAGCGTTACTGAAATATGAGTGGCATCCAGACGAGATGCCGCCTCCGCAGTAATAATCCTTCCTGGCGCAGCTACTGATCCACCATCCATAACCGCAAATCCTGCACCATTTGCGGCCTGCAGTGGCACCAGAAGATCGGTCCCTGCATCATGGATTATCGTTATCACAAGCAGCGTATTTGAAGCTCGATACACATGCTTAATTTGTGGGCCGCCATTTACCGGCAGCCCGGATGCTGGCAGCACATTTACTGGAATCGTGTCACTTAGCCCCAGGGCAATTGCGACTCGCCCTGCCGCATGCGCACCAATTTGCCCATACCGCAGCAAATCCGGTTCATCCCGATGCTCAGGATCTCCCCCGCTGAACAATCCTGTCGTGGGATCATAGGAGGAGTTGAGCGGATTGGAGTCAGCCGTC
>JAQUAC010000115.1 GCA_028687415.1 Acidocella sp.
CCCCGTGCAATCCCGCCTTGGCCGCCGCGTAATTGGCTTGGCCGCGATTGCCCATGATCCCGGCGACCGAGGAGATGTTAATGATCCGCCCCCAGCGCGTGCGGATCATCGGCATTAGCAGCGGTTGCGTGACGTTGAAGAAACCGTTGAGCGACACGTCGATAACGCGGGACCATTGCTCCGGGCGCATCCCCGGCATCACGGCGTCGTCATGGATGCCGGCATTGTTGACGAGAATTTGAAGCGGGCCGGCGGCGAGCATTTGTTCAAGCGCCTGGTTTGTGGCGGCGGCATCGGTGATGTCGAATTGCACAGCCTCGGCCGTGCCGCCGCTGGCGGTGATCTCCGCCGCCACCTGTTCCGCGCGGGCCAGCTGACCATGCGCGTGCACATAGACATGGTGCCCCGCCGCCGCCAAAGCCCGCGCGATGGCCCCGCCAATGGCGCCGCTGCCGCCGGTGACCAGGGCGCGGCTCATGCGCCAGCCCCGAACAGAACAGTGGCTCGGCCACTGAGCAGCTCGACGCCCTGGGCCGCGAGGGTGAAGCGGTAGCTTGCCCCACGGGCGTCGCCCATCAGGCGCTCGGCCTCGATGATGAGATCGCCGTCAATGGCGTCAAGACGGCCAGCGCGGAGTTGCACGTCGCGCAGGCTGGCGAGGTAGCCGCCACCCGATGGCGGCCCGCCGGCCCCGGAGGTAAGGCGGCCTTGCACAGCCATGGCCTGCGCCGCGATCTCGATGCCGCAAGCGGCACCCAGCACGCCATCCGCGCGCCGCAGCGGGTTGTCCTGCTGCCTGTACCGGCGCGACAGGCAGCGCACGGAGTGCTCGTTCCAGTCCAGCACGGCATCCAGCAGGCACATGGTGCCGGCATGCGGGATCATCGTCAGAATTTGGTCGCGCTCGATGATGCTCATGCCTGGTTCCGTGCAGCGGCGGGGAGAGGGTGGATGTTCAAGGCCAGCGCCATGTCATCCAGATAGTTGATGGTGATGCCAGCCTCTTTCCCGCGCGCCAGCGCCACCAGCAGGGGCAGGCTTCGAGCCGCGGGTGTGCCTTGCCGCAGCGTTTCAAGCTGGGACGGGAAGGGGGCGGCTGTACTGGAGACGGGCCGCAACTCCAACTCGACACAGGCGCGTGAGGCCGTTGTGGGGTGCGGGGACAGCACCAGCGCCACCCCGAAGGCCGCGCCGATGGGCCGCACCTCGCTGAGGGGAAAGGGGTAAGGCACGTCATAGGCGATAAGAGCCACGGCGCGCTGTTCGGCTCTTGCCTGCACGGCGGTTTCCAGCAACCCGGCGGCGAAGCTGTCATCATGGCAGCAGAGGCTGGTTGAGGCGGCCCGGGATCTGGTGGCTATGCTCCAGTAACCGGCGGCGGCGTTATGGACCGAGTTATGGAAGCGCGTGGGCGAAAGCTCGCGGTTTGGCGAGGCCAACACGCTCATGATTTCATGGATGGTGTCGCCGTCGCCGCCGGATGAGGCGAACACCGTCGCGGTTTCCGCCGGGTCGCATCCCGAGGCCGCGAACGCCTCGGCCCCCACGGCGAGCGCGATTTTCACGATCTGGGCGGCGCGGCGGCGCTCATTGGCTGGCAGCAATGCGCTCGGCGGCACCAGGACAGGCGCTGCTACATAGTCCTGCGCGCCTGTGAGAATTGGCTGACTGGCCTGCCAGCCGTTGAGCCCTGGGCCACATAACCCGGCGCCTTCGACATAGACGCGCATCATGCCGCCCGCCCCAGAACCAAGCTGCAATTCACCCCGCCGAAGCCGAAGGAGTTGCTCATCACCCGGTTAATGCGCGCGGCGCGGCCCTCCAGCACATATTGGCTTTTGAAGGCCGGGTCCAAACCGCGCGTATGCGGGCTGCCGGGCAGGAAGCCATGTTGAATGGCCAGGGCGGCGAAGATGGCTTCCACCACGCCGGAGGCGCCGAGTGTGTGCCCGCAGAACCCCTTGGTCGAACTGCAGGGCGTGGCGGTGCCGAACAGGGCGGAGACCGCGCGGTCCTCCGCCGCGTCGCCAACCAGCGTCGCGGTGCCGTGGAGGTTGATGTAGTCGATCTCCGCTGGCGCCAGCCCGGCTGCGGTAAGCGCCTGCTCCATCGCCAGCCGCGCGCCGATGCCCTCAGGGTGGGGCGATGACATGTGATAAGCGTCGGATCCTTCGCCTGCGCCGAGGAGATGCACCGTCTCCGCGCCATGCTGCGCGCTGGGCCGCTCAAGCAGCACGAACCCGGCGGCTTCACCAATGGAGATGCCGCGCCGCTCGGCGTCGAATGGCCGGCACGGCTCCTCCGCCATCACGCCGAGCGACTGAAAGCCGAAGAGCGTGGTGGCGCAGAGCGTGTCGGCGCCGCCGACAATCGCGGCGTCGCAGATACCGGCGGCGATCATCCGCTGGGCGGTGGCGAAGACCTTGGAGGTGGCGGCGCAGGCCGTGGACACGACAAAAGCCGGGCCGGCGAGGCCGAGCATGGTGCGCATGAAGCGTGCGAGAGAGTAGGTATTATGCGTGCGCATATAGTCGAAGCCGGGCGGCAATGTTCCGCTTTCGGGGGTACGGTGGCGATAAGCGATCTCGGTTTGCAGCAGGCCGGAGGTGCTCGTGCCGGCGAAGATGCCGATGCGCCCGGCACCGTAACGCGCCCGTGCCGCCGCAACCGCATCCGTGAAGCCATCCTGCCGCAGGGCGAGTGCCGCCAACCGGTTGTTGCGGCAATCGAACCCGGCCAGTTCACCGGTGAGGGGAGTGGCGTCAAGACCGGCGATCTCTCCGGCGTATGTCTGGAATGGGATCGAATCGAAATTGCAAGGGGTAAGGCCGCTGCGCCCTTGGCGCAACGCCGCGAGGGTCGCCTCGCGCCCAGCACCCAGGCACGTTACGACAGAGAAATGGCTAAAGGCCAGAGGCTGTGCGGGGGTGCTCATGGCGCGGCCTCATCCAGGCTGTCCAACTGGTGCCGCACCTTAGCAGCCTCACGTGCGATATACTTATCGTAGCACGCTTGGAATTTGGCGCGTTCGGGAGAAAACGTCCCCGCGCGGTTTTGTGACGCGGCGGCGTAAAGTGCCGCGAAATGCTTCAAATTCGCGCGCAGATCAAAGTAGCGCGGCTCCCGGAAGATACGCGCGAGGCGCGGGCGGTAAGGCCCCCAATATGGGTTGTCGTAGAAGATCAGGCGCAGTTTCTCTGTGTCGTAGACATCGTTATGGCGGAACGCCCGCTCGGCGACAGCCAGGGCGCCGGGGGCGGTCGGCAATGCGCCGGTTTCGAGCAGTGCTCGCCTCGCGGCGGCATCCTCATACATGGCCTGCGCATCATGGATCGGTAAATCATTGGTCCGCAGCATAAGGTCCACGAATTCGTTCTTCGGCACCGGAAATTTGAACGCAGCGAAGGCGAAGAACTGGCCGGTCGGCCATGGCGCCCAGATGCCGACGGCGGCCAGCGCATTATGCGTTACGTGCGCGCAGTTATTATTGAGCAGGCGCCATTGGAACACGCGTGAGCCGTCGCGGTAGGGCGCGTTGAGGCCGTTGAGGTAATCGACAATGGCCGCCATCCGCTGCGGCTCCAGCGGCAGGCGGGCGTGGTAGGTGTCGCGGCCAAAATGCACGGCGTAATCGGTCGCGATCGAGATTTCGTACATGTAATCCCGCTCGGACATGCCGTGAGGCTTGTCGCGGAACAGATGCTCGTGAAACTGCACGCCGTCGAGCAGGCCAATCGCCTTGGCGTGGTGCTGCGTGCGCTCATAGGCGGCGCGCGTCAGGTGTTCGCCGGGCTTGAGCGTGCCGCGCCAGAGGAAGTCACGGCCCTCGGCGGCGACCCAGTTGGCGTTCTTATAATGCGCGTTGACGCTGATGCCGACACCATGGCTGGCCGGTGAGGCGTCGGGCGGGCAGAGCTGGAGCACCGGATACCCGGCGGCGCGGTCGAGCCGCACGCCGTTGAGATAGAGGATGCAATGCCCGCCCATGCCGCTGCGCAGGGGCACGCCGAAGCCGGGCTTCTTGCGAAGCTCGGAGAGCGCGCAGAGCTCGGCGTAATAGGGGTAGAGGCGCGTATAGGCGGCATTGTCCATGGGCGCGGTTTCCCTGCCCGCGCAAACGCTGGCATGGTTTTCATGTGTCGTCCGAGAGCTGCCTATGGCCCGCACTTATCTTCCTTCCATCCCGGCATGATATCCGCCAGGGTATTCCATCGTCCAGCGTGCGTCATGGGGCGGTGCCCGAAGGGTGAGGTGTCGAGCACGTGCTGCCAGAGCGTCAGCCACGTCTCCCAATCATGGCCGCCAGCGGCGGTTACGGCGCGGCCATCGGGCAGATGTGCCGCAAGTAGCCGGTGCCCGGGAGCAAAGCGGTCGCTCTGCCCATAACCGAGATAAAGGACGGGCGTTACGGGCTGTTCGGCGATGAAAGCCTGGAGCCAGAGCAGTGTCTGCTGCTCCGTCGCCACGGCGGCGGAGTCATTGGCTGACCATGCGCTCAGGCCGCCCGCTTTTGCCACTTCCGCAATGGTGCCCTGGGTGCCGAGAAACGGCGCCAGCAGCACCAGGCCTTCCACCAGGCCGGGATGGGCGTTGGCGTAAAGCAATGCCCCCATGCCGCCCAGCGAGATGCCGAGCAGCCAGATGCGCGTATAGCCCCGCGCCAGGGCCGGCTCGATGACGCTGCTATGCAGCACCGCCGCGATATCACCGTCGAGGTAATGCCCCAGCTCCGGCTGCGTGGCGATGATGTCGACCGCGAGCCCGCGCGTATGCACGGCCTCCACCATGCCGCGTTCGGCGAACTCGGCGGCCTTGATGCCCGCGCCCGGCAGCATGACTAGCAGCACGCGGGGCTCGCTGTCGCCGGGGGCCTTGTGGTGGAGGCTGGCGATCATGCGCCGGTCATACCGCGCGTGCTGAGCACGGCGGCGAAGAGCAGGCTCAGGAAGGTGCCGATGGCGACCGTCTCGCCGATATCGTGCAGCACCGGAATGCTGGAAAATGACATCAGCCCGTAAGCCGACACCGTGCAAAGATTGGCCAGCACAATGGAGGCGACCGCGCGCCGCCGCGTTTCGGCATTGGGCTCCACGCGCTCAAAAAACAGGCAGTAATTGGACCCGACCGCGACGATGAGCAGGAAGCCGACGATTTCAAAAATCGAGATATTGCCGCCGCCGAGCGTGAGTAGCGCCGCCGTCACGGCCACCGCCGCTGCCAGCGGTGCCGCCACCCTGGTGACGCGTGGCAACGACCGCAGCCCCGCCAGCAGCATGGCGAGTATGGCGAGGCTGCCGATGGAGGCCAGCAGCATGGCTTCCCGCTGGAACCTGTGCAGGAGCTGGGCGGAAGCGATGTTCATATCAACAAATATCGCCCCCGGCGGTCCGGCGGCGGCGAGCGTTGCGGCCACGGCGGCGGGGGCGGTGACATCGTGCAGCGGCACGATCACGTTCCAGCCGCCATTGCTGTGTGTCAGCGTCGATTCAAGCCGCAGCGCCAGGGCTGGCGGCAGGCTGGCGGGGGTCAGCAGCGATGCCGTGCGTGCCGCCTCGGCATCGTGGAAAAATGGCGCGAAGGTACCGTCACGGAATGGCAACCCGGCCAGCGCCTGTGTAAAGCGGGTGCCAAGCGTCGCGGCATCCGGCAGGGCGGCTTGCCGGGCCAACTGCGTCTTGTTGCTGGGCAGAATCGCGCTGGGTACGTCAAATCCGCCGAGGCGCTGCTGCGCCGCCAGCTTGCTCAAGGTTACAGCCAGCGCCTCGCTCGCCTCTAGTGCTTGCTGCTCATCATCGGTTCTGAGGACCACGAAATAGCGCAGGTCGGGCACGCCGAGATCGTGCCGCAGAGTTTGGTCCAGAGTTTGGTCAGCTGCGGGAATGGGGCTCAAATCGGTGAGGTTTTCGTCCCACAGCGTGCCGCGATGCGCCAGGAGGGCGAGGCAACTGGCAATTGCCGCCGCGGCGACAAGCCAGCGCAGGCGGCCCTGTTGGCGAATGACGGCGAGCAGGGGCGTTGCCAGAGCCTCCGCCCCGGCGGCGGAGAACCCTTGCGGCACGAGATGGGGCAGGACGAAGCGCGTGGTTCCAGCCGCGACGATCAGCCCGGCAATCGAGAACAGCCCAAGCTGCGCGAAGCCGATGAAGTTTGAGAATAGCATGGCGCTGAAACCCACGACCGAGGTGAGCATGCCGAGCCGCAGTGTCGGCCAGATGCGCGCCAGCGTGTCTTGCGCCCGGTCGCCGCGCGCGGTCTGCGTGAACAGGTAGATCGCGTAGTCGATCGACTCGCCGATAAGCGTGACGCCAAAACCGAGTGTCACGCCGTGAACAAAGCCAAAGGCCAGCGACACCGCGGCAATGGCGGCGAGCGCGCCGCTGGCTACCGGCAGCATGCCGAGCAGCAGCACGCGCGGCGAGCGGTAGGCGAAGGCCAGCAGGCAGATCGCGCCGAGGGAGGCGAGGATCGAGAGCCGCGTGACGTCGCGCTTGGTGATATCGCGCGTGTGGACGGCGAACACGCCAGGCCCGCTTGCGTGCAGCCGCGCCGTGCCGATGCCACGTATATGTTTGAAATCATCGCTGATCAGCGTCAGGGCCTGCTGCTGCGCGTCGAGATCGAATCCAGGCGCCTTGGTGTGGACAAGCAGCAGCGCGCGACGGCCATCGGCCGATACCCAGACATTATTCTGGGTTTGTGGGCCCTTGGTATCGTTGAGCTGTTGCAGCAGGGTCATCACCTCGCCGGTCGGGTCGCTGGGCAGGGTTTGCTGGGTCAGCGCGCCGAAATCGGAGCCGAGCAGCCCGAGATCGTTCACCAGGGCATTGTGCAGCCCGGTGGTGGTAAAGCGCTCCGGGGTGATGTCCGCGCTGAGCAGATAGCGGTTGCGCCAGATGAAATCCTGCACATCGGCGAAGGATTTGTCGTCACCGTTCATGACGTCGATGAACGCGGGCTGCTGGCGCAGTCGCGCGGCCAGGGCCTCGCTGGCGGCGGCGAGAGTCGGGGGCGGGGCGCCGTCTATGCTCAGCCGCACCAGATGCCACGCGGCG
>JAQUAC010000116.1 GCA_028687415.1 Acidocella sp.
GCAACGTCCCCGTGGTGCTGGAGGAATTACAGGCGCTGCGCAACACCGGCGTGCGCATCGCACTTGACGATTTCGGCACCGGCTTCTCCAATTTCAGCTACATCACGCACCTGCCTGCGGACATCATCAAAATCGACAAATCCTTCATCCAGCGCATCGGTGCTGACGAGCGCGCCGCCACGGTCGTACGCTCCCTCATCAAGCTCGCCCACCAGCTGGATTACAGCGTGGTGGCCGAGGGCATCGAGTCCGAACGGACCTATAAGCTGCTCAAATCCTGGAACTGCAACGAAGGCCAGGGCTTCTATATGAGCCCGCCGCTGGATGCCGCACGCTTCGCCCAGACCCTGAACCTCTCCAACATACCAGTCGTCGCGGCGGAATAACTACCGCCGCTCGCGCGTCGCCGAGAATGTAATCTCCGGGAAGTTCTCCTTCATCCGGTTCAGCTCCCAGCTATTGCGCACCAGATACACCGGCGCGCCCTCGCGGTCCTCGCTCATCGCGCTCTTGTTCATATCGATGAAGAATTTCAGCCGCGCCGTGTCTTCCGAGAAGATCCAGCGCGCTGTGTCGAACGGCGCGGGCTCGAACGCCATCGGCACGTTATATTCCTGTTCGATGCGGGACGACAGCACGTCCAACTGCAACGCGCCGACCACGCCGATAATCCAGTCCGAGCCGTTCATCGGGCGGAATACTTGCGTCACACCTTCTTCCGCCAGATCCTCCAGCGCCTTCTTCAACTGCTTCGCCTTCATCGGGTCAGCCAGACGCACGCGGCGCAGAATCTCCGGCGCGAAATCGGGGATGCCGGTGAAGCGCAGTTTTTCTCCCTCGGTCAGCGTATCGCCCACCCGCAGCGTGCCGTGGTTGGGAATACCGATGATGTCACCAGGGTAAGCCTCTTCCGCCAGCGAGCGGTCCTGCGCGAAGAAGAAGATCGGCGCCTGAATCGCCATAGGCTTCTGCGTGCGCGAATGAATCAGCTTCATCCCGCGCGTGAACTTGCCTGAGCAGATGCGGGTAAAAGCAATGCGGTCGCGGTGCTGCGGGTCCATGTTCGCCTGCACCTTGAACACAAAACCAGTTACCGGCGTCTCATCCGGGCTCACGACGCGCGTATCCGCCGCGCGCGGCTGCGGCGGCGGCGCGTTGGCCACCAGCCCTTCCAGCAATTCGCGCACTGAGTAATCCTTCAACGCCGAACCAAAATACACCGGCGTCAAATGCCCCTCGGCAAAGGATTGCTGGTCGAATTCTGGGAAGGCCGCGCGGATCAGGTCCACATCCTCATCCAGCTGCGCCTGCTGCTCCGGCGGAATGGCGAAGCCTTGCCCCGCGCCTTCCTCACCCGGTTTCCGCGCGGAAACCAGCTTGTCGTTGCGCAGATCGTAACAGCCCTTGAACAGCCCGCCCATGCCGATCGGCCAGACCATCGGGCAAATATCCAGCGCCAGCGTGTTGGCGATCTCATCCAGCAACTCGAAGGCATTCTGCCCTTCCCGATCCACCTTGTTGATGAAAGTGGTGATGGGAATATTCCGCAGACGGCAAACCTCGAACAGCTTCTTGGTCTGCAACTCTATGCCCTTGGCCGCGTCGATCACCATCACCGCCGAATCCACGGCAGTCAGGGTACGGTACGTGTCCTCGGAGAAATCCTCATGGCCCGGCGTATCCAGCAGGTTGAACACCGCTCCGCCGAACTCGAAGGTCATGACCGAGGAAGTGACCGAGATGCCGCGCTGACGTTCGATCTTCATCCAGTCCGAACGCGTCTGCCGCCGGTCCTGCCGCGCCTTCACCATGCCCGCCTCGCGGATGGCACCGCCGAACAGCAGCAGCTTTTCCGTCAGCGTGGTCTTGCCGGCGTCCGGGTGGGAGATGATCGCGAAGGTACGGCGCGGCGGAATGCCGGTCGCGGTCCCGGTATGGGTGAGGGGCTGGTCCATCCCGCCCCCCTACCAAACTTCCCTGGCTTAAGCCACCACCTCGCCATGCCACACATTCGGGGCTGCCGCGAAGCAATGCCCCACATTCCCGCGCCATTCCTGAAACTCCGGCGCCGCGCGGAATGTCACCATGTGGTGGTCGACACTTTCCCACTGCACCTGCAGCACGAATTTCAGCGGATTCTCGACCGAACGCCGCAGCACCAGCCCGTGGCAACCGGCGGAGCGCAGAAACGCCGGCTTGCTTTTCTCTACCCCGGCGATGAACTCCGCCTCCATCCCCGGCTTCACTTCAATTTCAGCAAACTCAGTGACCATTCTATCCTCCAACCGTCTTGCACACCTGTTCACCCAACCCCTGCACACCAAGGCGCAGCGACTGACCGGGGCGCAAATAAACCGGCTCGGGCTTCTTGCCCATGCCCACCCCAGCCGGCGTGCCAGTGGCGATGATGTCGCCCGGATACAAAGTAATGAACTGGCTGACATAGCTCACCAGGTTCTTCACGCCGAAGATCATGTTCGCGGTAGTGCCGTCCTGCATACGCACGCCGTCCACCTCGGTCCATAACGCCAGATTCTGCGGGTCCGGCACCTCGTCCTTGGTTACCAGATACGGCCCCACCGGCCCGAAGCTGTCGCACCCCTTGCCCTTGTCCCATGTGCCGCCGCGCTGGGTCTGGTACTCGCGCTCGCTCACATCGTTAACCGCCGTGTAACCGGCCACGTAATCCAGCGCCTCCGCCTCGCTCACCCGGCTGGCCTTGGTGCCGATCACCACTCCCAGCTCTACCTCCCAATCTGTCTTCAGGCTGCCCGGTGGAATGACGATATCGTCATAAGGACCGGAAAAAGCCGAGAGCGATTTCAGGAACAGAATCGGCTCCTTCGGGAGCTTGCCACCCGTCTCCGCCGCATGGTCGGCATAGTTCAGCCCTATACACACGAAGTTCAGCGGACGCGGAATTGCCGGGCCGATCTGCGGCGTCACCTTCAGGTCCGGCAACGTATTCGGGTCGATTTTTTGCAGCTGCGCCAGCCAGTCGGGGCTAAGCACCTCGCCGGTCACATGTCCCAGCACGTCTTCCAGCGCACGCACCTGGCCGTTCGCATCCAGCACGCCCCATTTTTCTTCCCCAGTCTTCCCGTAGCGCAAAAGCTTCATGGTATCCGTCCCTGTTACATCCTGAAATGAGCGTGCAGCACAAAGCTGGGTGGCGCACATGGGTCGTGTCAAGGCGCGGTTTTCATATTACCAACCATACTACCAACAGAGTTCGTTGGGAGAGAGAGTAGCCAGAATCATGCCTTTATATGCTCTGCACGCACTGGACCGGCCAAACACCTTGCCGCTTCGCATGGAATATTATGCGGAACACCGCGCTTTCGCCGAGGAAGCCGTGGCCCGAGGCATCAAAATCGTCATGTCAGGCCCACTACAATCGGATGACGGTGAGATCATGACCGGCTCGTTGTTTCTTCTGGAGGCAGCGGACCGCGCCGCGGTAGAAGCCTTCGTCGCCGAGAATCCATTTACAAAGCACAATGTCTGGGGCGAGGTCAGCATCCGCCGTTTCTACCGACGGGCTGGCTAACCCCCAACATCACGGCTTGAATACAACAAAGGCACGGCTCATTCACATGGGCCGTGCCTTTGTTACGTTTTGCCAAAAAAAAAGGCCGACCTTTGCGGCCGGCCCAGCATCTCTTTGGATGCCGTTTCTTTGCTCCCTAAACTTGGCGGCTGACATTATGCTTTTTAATGAAGCGGTTACCCGTTCACCATTTTTACTCATACCACGTTACAGATTGTGGCGGAAAAAAGATGGGATGACAAGTCTCGACATGCTCTTTTCTGCAGTTTTTTATCAGTAATGGGTATTTTTTTTATCACATCGTTATCTAGGTTTACTATCTCTCAGGCCAAAAGCTCCCGCAGCGCCGCCACCGCGCTCTGCAGCTCATCCGCCGCCTGGGTCGCTGGCCCGGCCTCCGTCACACCCAGCCCGTCGGCAAAAGCATTCGCGTACCCGGCGCGGTTCGCCAGCGCCACCGGCAGCAGCGTCAACCCGCGCGCGGCAATCTCCGCCTCCATGCGCTTGCGCAGACGCGAGGCCGCGGGTGCCCGGTTGAACACCAGCGCTGCCCGGCGTTTTTCCTCCGCCGCCAGCTTCAGCGTGCCCTCCGCGGCCCATAAATCGGGCGGCGACGGGTTCAGCGGAATCAACACGAGGTCCGCGCCACGAATCGCCCGGCGCGCATCGCTGTCGATCACCGGCGGTGTGTCGATAAGCACGAAATCGTGCGCCGCCTTCAGCTTCTCCAACTCATTCGCCAAACGCCAGCCGGAGACCGTGGCAAGCGTGATCTGGCTCCCCGCCTTGGGCGCCGCCTCACGCAGCTTTCCCCACAATGTCAGGCTGCCTTGTGGATCAATATCCATCAGCGCCACCCGTCCCGCCCCGGCCAGGGCGACAGCAAATTGCGCCGCCAGCATGGTCTTGCCTGCGCCGCCTTTTTGCTGTGCAACCGCGATAACTTTGCCCATCAATAAAGAATCTCCTGCTTAGCCAGACTAAACCGCATATTCTTTTGAAAGGCTAAATGTTTCTATGGACGAGCTGCTGACCCCGGCGGAAATGGCTCGCGCCGATGCCCTGGCCAATAACGTAACCGCCCTGATGGACGCCGCCGGCCGCGCCGTGGCCCGCGCCATCCTCAGCCGCTATCAGCCCTGCCGCGTACTGGTGCTGGCCGGGCCGGGCAATAATGGCGGCGACGGCAAGGTGGCCGCGCGCTATCTGGCCCAGGCCGGTTGGCCGGTACGAGTGCAGGATTTTGCATCCGCCACGGTGGAACAGGTGCAACGGGCCGAGCTGGTTATCGATGCCATTTTCGGCGCCGGGCTCTCGCGTGACATTTCCACTCCGGTGGAGGATTTGCTCCGTGCCGCCAAGCGCATCGTGGCGGTAGACGTTCCCTCCGGGCTGGACGGCACCACCGGCCAGATGCGCGGTTATGCCCCGCGGGCTGAGCTTACCGTTACCTTCTTCCGGCTCAAGCCGGGCCACCTGCTCTATCCGGGGCGCGCCCTATGCGGCGAGCTACTGCTGCGTGACATCGGCATGCCGGATTCGGTGCTGGACGGAATCCGCCCGCAAGCCTGGGAGAACGGACCATCTCTGTTCACCCTGCCCACCCGCACCGCCACGGGACATAAATATACAAGTGGGGATGTAACCATCCTCTGCGGCGCGCTACCCGGCGCGGCCCGCCTGGCTTGCGCCGCCGCGCGCCGGGGCGGGGCGGGCATGGTCACGCTGGCCGCCGACACCCCGATGGTGCTGCCGGAAGCCGGGCTGATCCTGCGCACGGACAGTCTCGGAGCCCTGTTGCAAGACCAGCGCCGCCATGTCTGGGTTGTGGGCCCCGGCCTCGGCATTGCCCGCGCGAGCGAGGCTCTGGCCATGATCATCGCCGCTGGCGGACGCCAAATCATCGCCGACGCGGATGCCCTGACCGCCTGCGCCGGGGCACCGGAAAAGCTCCACGGCGCCACCATCGTCACCCCGCATGAGGGTGAGTTCACCCGCGTCTTTGGTGCCATCGGCAGCAACCGCCTCGCCGCCACGCGCCTCGCCGCCACCCTCACCGGCGCCGTCACAATTCTTAAAGGTGCGGACACCATCATCGCCGCGCCGGATGGCCGCGCCGCCATCAACACCAACGCCCCGCCCTGGCTCGCCACCGGCGGCACGGGTGACGTGCTCGCCGGCACCGCCGCAGCCATACTCGCCCAGGGTTTGCCCGCTTTTGAGGCCGCCTGTGCCGCCGTCTGGCTGCACGGCGCCGCCGCGCAAAGCCTCGGCCCCGGCCTTATCGCCGAGGATTTGCCCGCCGCGATCGCCAAAGCAATGCTTAAGTCTTCACACCACAGCGGACCAGCAGCTCCGTAAGCTCGTGGATCACAGGGAAGACTTCCTGGTTACGGTTGCCGCCCTGCGCGTCATGGGCGGCCTGCTCGGCCTCCACGATGTCACGGTCCTCCCGGAAAATGCGTTCGGTGAACACAATCAAAATAGGCCAAGCGGCATCCAGCCCCAGCCTGCCCAGCAGGGTCTTCGGGCGCGCAATAGAGAGCCGTCCAAAAGTGCGCACGGTTTTCTGCTCGGCATCCAGAGGCACATAGACGATCCACAAATCCATCACCGGCGTCTCGCCATAGGCGGGAATGATGCGTAGCGTCTGGTAGGGGTATTCGGTGCGGATGGTCATTACATCCTTGTTATTCACATCCGCGCTGCGCTTGCCGCCGAATAGTGCCGCCTCGCCCAGCGGCTGCTTACCGCCTGTGCGCGCAAAGGTGTATTGCACCTCTAGCCAATCCTCCCCCCGGCGCCGCCCAAGATAGCGAGGGCGGATCTGCCCCATCTGTTTGCGGTGCAGAAACTGGTGGTTCATGTCCATCAGATTTTCATGCATGAACGAATAATGGCACTTTATCTCATGCCCCAGCCGGCGCGTCCTGAACCCTGCGCCCGTCACCCCAACGTCTGGAAAAATGCTGGATTTTTCAGGGTCGCCAGGAAACACGAAGATCATCCCCTGTTCCTCTCGGCATGGATACGCGCGCACACCGTTCGGTAGTTTGCTCTTGCCGATATACGGCACGTCCACGCATTTTCCCGAGGAATCGTAGGTCCAGCCATGATAGCCGCAGCGCACGGCGCAACCGTTCACCACTCCGCCATCCAGCGGCACCTGCCTGTGTGCGCAGCGGTTTTCCAGCGCGAACACCGCTCCCTGCTTTGGCCGCACCAGCACGATCGGCTCACCGGCAAAGTGGGTGGCGAACACCTTGCCCGGCTTCACCTCGCGCGACCAGGCAAGCGGGTACCAATGATGGGGGTTGATTTTCACGCGCCGCGCGCCGAAGTCAGCGGGTGGTGGTGGCAATCCAGCCGGGTCGTCGGTCTCGAAGGGAAGCAAATCCATCCTGCGTCCTCACCCATTACGGCTGCGGGAGCATAGGCATGTGCGGCATCACGCCACAAG
>JAQUAC010000117.1 GCA_028687415.1 Acidocella sp.
GGCGAGAGCCTGAACGGGCTGCCCCAGCCCTTCGCGCTCGACCTGTACGGCGATGATCTCAGCCAGATGTCCGCCAGTGCCGGGGCAATCGCGCAGCGCCTGAGCCACGTGCCGGGCCTGAGCGACCTGTTTAACGACGAGGGCTATCCCGAGACGCAGATCCGCATCACCCCGCGAACAGCCGCGCTGGCGGCGGCGGGGATGACGCCGGCAGAGTTGAGCGGGCAAGTCTCTGCCCTGCTAGCCGGGCAGGTTGTAGCAGAGCTGCCGGATGGCGCCGCGCCGCTACCGCTTTATTTGCGCCTGCCGAACCCGCATCTGCTCTCGCTGGCGGAATTGCGGGCCTTGCCGGTGGGGCCGGGCAGCGCCACGCCTTTAGGGACGCTGGCAGATGTCTCTCTCACCACCAGCCCAAATCAGTTCATGCATATCGATGGCGCCCGCGCTCTGGAGATTCTGGCCACGCCAACCACCGCGCCCAACCTCGCCATTGCCGAGGCTAAGCGCGCCCTGGCCAGCCTACATCTGCCGCCGGGCGAGCGGATCGTGTTCGGCGGTCTGTACCCGATGCTGGAACACGCCGCTTTGGGGCTGGGGATTGCCGCCGTCGCCGCCATCGCGTCCCTTGCCTGGGTTCTATTCCTGCGCTTCTCTGGCCGTCGCGTGCCGTTGCTGCTGATGGCACAAATCCCGTTGGCCATGACCGGTGGTGGCCTGGCTTTGGCGGCAAGCGGGCTGGGGCTGAACGGTATCGGGTTGATCGGCTTTCTGGCTTTGGCGGGGGTAAGCCTGAATCATGGCGTGGTGCTACTGGACCGCGCCCGGCGCAATGAGGCCGAAGGCATGAGCCCCGAGGCGGCTATCGACGAGGCGCTGAACGTGCGCTTCCGCCCCATCTTCCTTACGACCGCCGTGGCGATTCTCGGCATGCTACCAACCGCCTTAGGCTTCGGCACAGGTGCCGCGCCGGAGCAGGGGCTGGCCGTGGTGATCGGCGGTGGCATTCTCTGGAGCGCGCTGCTTTGCACCAACCTGCTGCCGGCGCTTTATCTGACGGGGCGCGGCGAGCGGAAGCCGGAGGGCCAGCCATGAAGCGCATGATCTGGCTGGCCTTGGCCGGGCTTTCCGGTTGTGCCGCCTATCATCCCGCCCCCTTGCACGACACGGCGCCGATTGCGTCGTCGTTGCCAGCCACCCAACCCTTGACGCTGGCGCAACTTGCCGCCCTGGCCGTGCAGCGGGACCCGGACCTGACGGCCGCGCGGGCGCAGGCCGGCATTGCTCAGGCGGAACTGCTGGCGGCCGGAACGCCGCCCGATCCCTCGCTTTCCATCGGGTTCGAGGCGCTGCTCGGCGGCCCGGCCTCGATGTCTTCCCTTGCGGGCAGCCTGGTGGAGGATGTCTCGCCACTTATCACCCGCTCAGCCACCATAAACGCCGCGAAGGCGCACTTGTTGCAGGTGAACGCAGACATCCTCTGGCAGGAATGGCAGGTGGCCGCGCGGGCGGAACAACTTGGCGTGGCGTTGACCGGCGAGGCCGCCGAACGGACGAGCCTGCTCAACGATGAGCAGGCGCTCACGGTGCTGGGCCAGAATGTGCAGGCACAGACCGCGGCGGGCAATCTCACCCAGCAGGATGAGTCCGTCGCGGAAACCGCACTGGCCATACTCCGAGCAGCACAGGACAGCGAGGAACAAGCCCAGGCGCGCGATGAAGCCCAGCTCGACGCGCTGCTGGCAGTGCCGCCAGGCACCCCGATCACACTGGCGCCGCCTGCTGTGGCGGCGATTTCGTCAGCGCAGTTGCAACAAGCTCTGGCAACCTTGCCGCAGCGCCGGCCGGATCTGTTGGCCCTGCGCTACGGCTATACCGAGGCTGACGAAAAACTCCGCGCGGCGATCCGCAGCCAGTTCTTGCCCATCAGCCTCGGCGGGCAAGGCGGGCGCGATACATCAGGCGTCACCAGCGCCGGGCCTCAGGTGACGCTGTCCTTGCCCCTGTTCAACCGCAACCGTCCAGCGATCAAAACTGACGAGGCCACGCGCGCCGCCCTGCACGCACAATATGACGCCAGTCTGGCCGATACAAGGAACGGCGCCGAGGCGCTGGGACAGAGCATCGCGCTGCTGCAACGCCAAAACATGCAGGCGGATCAAGCTGCCGCGCAGGCCGTCGGCATCGCTGCCAATGCGCGCCGCGCTTTTGTTGCAGGCGGGCTGGATGCCCGGGCAGAGACCGATCTCATCATTGCTGCGGGACAACGGCAGCGCGAGGGAATACAGCTGCGCACGCAACTGCAAACGGCGAAACTCTCCTTGGCCGTAATGCTTGGGCTCGGCTTGCCCGTTCACGACTGAGCAACTCGCTAGAATATTATTAAGGGAATCGTCGCGCCCATGGGCCTGCTGCACGCTTTTATTACCGCCATCATCGACTTTGCGGCCGCACATCGGCTGCTGGCTTATGGCGTGGCCTTCCTGATCGCTGGCGCGGAGACGTTTCCGGTTTTCGGCGCTTTGGTGCCAGGTACGGCGGTCATCGTGGGGCTTGGCGCGCTGGTGCCAGGCGGCGCCCTGGCGATGTGGCCGCTGATCGGGTTCACAGCCTTCGGCGCTCTTACAGGTGAAGGCCTCTCCTATCAGTTCGGCCGCCACTACAAGCAACGCGCCATGGGATTGTGGCCGTTCCGCGCGCGGCCTGGCCTGCTGAGGGCGGGGGAAGCATTCTTCGCCCGCGATGGCAGCAAGGCGGTGCTGATTTCCCGCTTTTTGCCTGGCGTGCGGGCCGCGATTCCCATGGTGGCGGGAATGGCTGGTATGTCCGCCATCAGGTTCTATATCGTCGACATTGTTGCCGCCGCTTTATACGCGTTGGCACATATTTGGTTTGGCATGGCGCTTGGCGCCTCTCTAACCATTTTACACGCCATTGCCGGGCGACTGATGGTGCTGGCATTGATTCTCTCTACCGCGCTGGCGCTGGTTGTTTGGCTTATACCGCGGGTTATCCGGTGGTCTGTTGTACTCATGGCGCGCCTGCGCGGGCCGGTACGGCGATGGGCTGCGGCGGGAGATGGCCGGGCGCGGCGGCTGGTCCTCTCGGCACTCGACCCGGAGCGGCCAGAAACGCTAGGCGTGCTGGCGCTGGGCGCCACTCTCATCGGCGGACTTTGGCTGTTCTTCGGTGTGCTGCAGGATGTTGTCGCCGGAGACCCGCTGGTGCGCGCGGATGCGGCGATCTTCCATTTTCTGCAATCCCTGCGCACGCCAGTGATCGACCAAGTGATGGTCGCCATGACTGAGCTGGGTGATGCGGCTGTCGTCATCCCTGTATTTCTGGTGACACTGGCCTGGCTCACCTGGCGGCGTGCGTGGCGTGCGGCGTTTTATGGATTGCCGCGGTGGCCGGGGCAAGCCTGTTTGCGTTTCTGATGAAGATCACCTTGCAGTATGCCAGACCCACAGCCGGCTTTACGGGGTGGGACGCCTATTCCTTCCCCAGCGGCCACGTTACGGCCAGCACAGCCCTGTACGGATTTCTGGTGATTTTGATTTGCAGGGAGGTGGGAGCGCGCGCCCGCGTGCTGGTCACGCTGGCGGCGGCCTTACTGGTTGGCGCCATTGCCTTCTCGCGGCTTTATCTCGGTGCGCACTGGCTGTCGGACGTGACGGCGGGATTGGCTTTCGGTGTGGCCTGGGTGGCATTGCTGGGAATCGTTTATTTGCAGCATGTGCGCAGGGAGGTTCGCGCCCCCGGCCTCGGGGCGGCAGCGCTGGCCACATTGCTTTTGGCCGCCGGGCTGCATATCGGAACCAAACACGCCGCGGATATGCGGCGCTACGCGCTCAATTTGCCGGTGCGGGAGATGTCCCTCACGGATTGGCGCAACGGCGGATGGGCCAGCATGCCGGTATGGCGTGTCGATCTGACAGGTGACTACGAGGAACCATTTATCCTGCAATGGGCAGGGCCGTTGCCGCTGCTGAAAGCTGCATTGCTGGCCCATGGCTGGCAAGTGCCGGTAGCGTGGAATTTGTCGTCGTCCGCAGAATGGCTGTTATCAGATGCGAAAGCAAACGCGCTTCCCGTGTTGCCACATCTCGAGAATGGCCGCGCGGAAGCTCTGCTGATGATTAAAGCCGGCCAGGATGTGCCGCACGGTCAGCGGTTGATTTTACGGGTCTGGCCGTCTGGGACGGCACTTACCGATGCTGGGAATACGCAACCGCTCTGGATCGGAACCGTGGTCGCTGAAAAGATCGAACACCTGAAACCACTCGGCACTTTGGTCGATGAGCAAGACGGTGTCGACGAGCCTATGCAAGTTCTCGAATCCGCACTGCCAGGAACACAGCCGGAAGCCCGAATCCCCCCAGGGCCAAACTGGAATGGCGTGGTTTTACTCGGACAACCTTAAAAAGCTTGACTCTCGCGACGAAAGTGCGGAGCGGCCCAAGACGCTCTGTTTCCACAATATGGCAAACAGCGATTTTTGTGATGGCAACAGCTCTGGGCTGCCCCTAAGGCCTGAGTAATGGTAATTTCCAGACTTCCAGGGGCGAATGTTTTCGAGATACCCGCCCGCAACCGACAGGAGCATCACCCTTGAGCGAGGCCATCACAAAATCCAGATTCCGCCGTACCGTGTTCTGGGCAGGCGCGCTTAACCTCGCCTACTTTGGCATCGAGTTCACTGTGGCATTAGCCATCGGCTCGGTCTCGCTTTTCGCCGACAGTATTGATTTCCTGGAGGACGCATCGGTCAACCTGCTCATCGTGCTGGCGCTGGGTTGGAGTCTGCGCCAGCGGGCGCGTTTGGGGATGGTGCTCGCTGGCATCCTGCTTCTGCCGGGCCTCGCTACGCTCTGGATGGCCTGGCAGAAATTCCTGCACCCCGTGCCGCCGTCACCGGTGGTACTCTCGGTGACGGCCGTCGGCGCGCTTCTTGTCAACGCCGCCTGCGCGCTCATGCTGGCACGCCACCGCGCGCACGGCGGTAGCCTCGCCAAAGCTGCCTATCTCTCAGCGCGCAACGACGTACTGGCCAATATTGCCATTATCCTCGCGGGGGCTGTGACAGCGTATTTATGGCGCGCCGCTTGGCCCGACCTGCTAGTCGGCCTCGGCATCGCTGCCATGAACGCCGATGCCGCCCGCGAGGTTTGGATCGCTGCCCGCGAGGAGCACGGCGCGGCTGCTTGAGGGCATTGCCGATGCGCAATGAATATAAGTTAAGCGGGGCCAAGCCCCTGATTGCGCACCCGCAAGGGGGGCGCTTTTGGGCGATCCGCCAAGCGGATCGCTTCTTGGCGGGTGAACCGGCTTCAGGTTAGCGGCGTTGTGCGCTGTGTTTTCACTACAACCATTTTACGTTTAATCGGCATCCATGCTGGCAGCTTTTGCTTTCAGCTTCCTATGCGCAGCCTTCTTTCGCACCACGTTGATCGCTGCCGCATCAAGCGTGTTCTTTAGATGGACGGCGTAATGCTTCTCGATCATCTCGACCGAGGTGCGGCAATTCTTCGCGACCTGATAGATATCCGCACCTTCCATCAAACGCATGCAGATATAGGTATGGCGCAAACTATAGGCAGTCCTGGCTTTGCCATCGCGATCAATCTTCAGCCCTGCCCGCTCAAGCAGATTGTTAAACAGCTTGATGTGATTGCCTGGGAACACGGGGTCGGTTGGCTTCGGATATTCGAGCTCCGGCATCGCCGGCGGTTCACCGCCGCTCTTGCGACGCAGTTGCCGCTCGCGTCTAGACTCGCCATGCGCTGGCTTTGCGCGGGCGAGTAGCCGCTGATAGACGCGCACTGCCCCCGGCATACTTTTACAATGACCAACACCACGCTTGCCGCGAACCTCGATCTCCAGAATTTCCGCCTTATTGCTTTCTTCCTGGGCAATCGTCACGTCTCGGTGCTGGAGGTTGAAAGCTTCGTCCGGCCGCAGGCCGGTGTTCGCCATGAACAGTACAAAGTCATAAACCTGCTCGGCATTCCATCTGTAGTGAGCCCGCTCCGGCGCCTTCGCATTCGCGCGCGCCGCCTCGTAGAGTTGCTTATATTCCTCAGGGCTGAACCAAGGCCGGTGCACAATCTTGCCCTGCGTCCGATAGGGCGGTGTGAGGTCCGGCAAATGCTCCAGCCAGCCATGCCGGATGGCAGTTTTGAGCACCATCCGCAAAGTCACCACCTCATCATGCAAGGTGCTGCGTGCCGGCGGCTTGGACTTCGGCTTATGCTGACTTTTGGAATGCGCGTTTGGTGCGCCGTAGGTCGTCATCCGGTGAACCCGGTATTCTTGTACCTTGCCGGGCGTCACCTTGTCGAGCGGCAAATTGCCAAAGAACGGCAGCAGATGAACTCGCAACCTGATCGCGTGGCTTTCGGTCCATTTCTCGGAACGCTCACCTTCTGTGATAACGCCGTATTCCTTGAGGAACTGATCGGCCGCTTTTTTGAAGGTCGGGCGGTCATTCAGCACGCCGGCCTGGCTCTTGCCTTGCAGGCTAAAATACCACGCCTCGGCGGCCTTGGCCGCCAGATCCTGAATTTCCTGCTTGGTGCTGAACTGCCGCTGCTTGTTGCCGACAGACGCCCGCGCCTGCCAAAAGCGGCTATTGCCGCGCTGATAAATCTGGACCTTTCCGCCCAGCAACTCGATGGTCGGCATGACGCCCCCTTGCGCACATATTGCGCTGCGGTTGAGGATCTAGTCAGGCAACGACCATAGCCCATCAGGTTTTGGATTTCGAGTTAAATTACCCTAACACTGCCCTAGGGCGTCAGAACGCCAAAAGCCACCTTGAGGTGGCTTTAAGCTATTGATTTAGTTTGATTTAGTGGTTGCGGGACCTGGATTTGAACCAGGGACCTTCAGGTTATGAGCCTGACGAGCTACCGGGCTGCTCCACCCCGCGTTAAAGACTTAAAAACCGCCCTTCATCGCTTTTTCGTGCGTTTTGGGGCG
>JAQUAC010000118.1 GCA_028687415.1 Acidocella sp.
GTGGACCAGCACATCGTCGCGGGCATTGGCAATATCTACGCCAGCGAGGAACTGTTCCGCGCAGGTATCAGCCCCACCCGCGCGGCGGGGCGCATCTCCCGCCCGCGCATCGAGGCCCTGGTGAAAGCCATACGCGAGACGCTGCTGGAGGCCATCGCCGCAGGCGGGTCGTCCTTGCGCGACTATGTGCAGCCCAGCGGGGAGCTGGGCTATTTCCAGCATGCCTGGAAGGTCTATGGCCGGGCGGGCCAGCCCTGCGAACGCTGCCCCGGCAAGCCCGCCTGCGATGGCATAAAAACCATCATCCAGTCAGGCCGCACCACGTTCTACTGCTCCCGGACGCAGCGTTAAGGCGTCGCCGACCCGGCGGGGGAGGCCTCGTTGAGCTTGCCCATAAGCACCTTATTCCGCCCGCTGGCCTTTGCCCGGTACAATCCGTTATCCGCCGCCTGCACCAGTGCCCGCGCCCCCGCCTCCGGGTCCAGCCGCGACACGCCGATGCTGATGGTAAATTTCCGGTGCGGAAACTCAGAGGCCGCCACCAGCCCGCGCACACGCTCCGCGACTACGATGGCATCGGATAGATCGGTCGAGGGGAGGATGATGACGAATTCCTCCCCGCCATAGCGGGCCAGGAAATCATAGGGCCGCAGGCTGGACATCAGCGCCCGTGCCAAGGATTGGAGCGCCGAATCCCCCGCCGGGTGACCGAAATTATCATTATATTGCTTGAAGTTATCAACATCGACGAGCAGCAGCGAGAGCGGCGCCCCGGTGCGCTTGGCGCGCGCGACTTCTTCCACCAGCTTCTGGTCATAGGCGCGGCGGTTGGGGATTCCGGTCAGTGCGTCGGTCACGTTCTGCTGGCCGAGCCTGGCGTTGGCCTTGGAGAGCCCGACTAGCGTGCGCCGCATTTCCAGCAGCTCCATCACCTGGCCCGCGAGCGTTTCCAGCGCCATGCATTGCTCTGGCGAGAGTTGGCGTGCGCGCCGGTCCATTACCGCCAAGCTTCCCAGCATGGCCCCGGCCGGGGCGTAGAGCGGCACCGCGGCAAAGAAGCGCAGCTTAGGTCCGCTCTGCACCGGCGCATAACCGGCGAAGCGCTTATCCGTGGTTATGTCCGGCACCTGCAATACCTGCCCCGGAAGGTGCATCTGCCCCTCAAGCGCGCCCGGGCGTGGTAGTTCAAGCATTTTCTCCGCATAGGCCCCGGCGCTGTAGCGCGCCTTCACCCATTGGCGGTCGCCCTCGAAAAATGAGATCAGCGCCACCGGCGCGCCGCAGATATAGGCGGCCAGCCGGGCGATGTCGTTGTAGGATTTCTCCGGGACACTATCGAGGATCTCGTAGCTTTCCAGAGTTTGCCGCCGCGCGTTTTCCTCTTCGTCTCGGAGTAGACCGGCGGCGAGGACACCATCAGGCACGGCATGCCGAAATTCCAATATTTCGTTCACGGCACCATTAATCCTTTCCTAAATATGGTTTACCTTAGATGGAAAAAGATTAATTATCCGTAAAAATCGGTTCGGCTCCGGTACTATTTACAGAAAATCCTTAAATCGATTCCGCGAAATACTTAATGTTCATAAACTTAGAATCGCCGGATGGTTGGTTTCCCCGCCGCCACACCGTCAGCGCCGAGGCCAGCCGGGCGAAGCTGATCGCCCATTCTAGATCGATTCCTTGCAGGAAATCGCCCATATACCGGCTCCAGGCGAGGTAAGGCTCGATCCGCGCCGCCAGCATTTTTTCGTAGAATTGCAGCACCTCATCCTTCACGGCAAAGCCGCCGCGCGCCAGCTTTTCGAGCTGCGCGGGCTTGGGGCCGTGCCAGTGCAGCAGCACGGCGTTGGAGTCGAATTCCCAGTAGGGCTTGTAATTGCAACCCAGGGCCAGGCGCTCCCAATGGCCGCGATACGCCTCGTTCAACGCGTACTGGTCGTCATAGCGCTCATAGCCGGGGCTGCCGATGCGCCGCCGGACCAAATCCTCCAGCGCCGGATAGGTGGCCTGCATTGCTGGCACATGCAGCAGCATCACGCCGGAATTGAAGTAGTTCCAGTTCTCTGGCAGCATCTCCGCCGCCGCCGCGAATACCGCGGGGCGCAGGCTCTCCCAATTGAAGCGGCGCAGGAAGATCACGTCGCAATCGGTATAGAGCACATATTCGCGTTCGGTCTCGATTTGCGGAATCGCCAGGCGTAGCCAGTGCCCGATGGTCAGCGGCCGGTATGTGCCCGCCGCTTGTGCCACCTCCACCGCGTCCCAGAATCCGGGCCGCGTTTCAATAATGCGCACACCGTGCCGCTCCATCCAGGCGCAGAACTCCCCCCGCGCGCCGTGATACAGCATCACCGGCTCCAGCCCGCCCACAGCCCGCGCGCTCAGCACCGCCAGCTTGGCGAGCGCGCCGGTCTCCCCTCGCGCCCCGCCTTCATCGATGCCAAAATACCAGCGCATCAGCCCAGGCTTCGCACGGCCTTCAGCACATCCTCCGCATGGCCCGCCACCTTCACTTTCGGCCAGTGTTTTGCCACCTTGCCCTTGGCATCCACCAGCACGGTCGAGCGCTCAATGCCCATGTACTTCTTTCCGTACATCGACTTCTCCTGCCACGCGCCATAGGCGTCGATCACCTTCACCTCAGGGTCGGAGGCGAGGGGAAAGGCGAGGCTGTATTTCTCCGCGAATTTTTCCAGTGCCTTCATGCTGTCCTTGGAAACACCAATGACCGTCACATCAAGTTTGGAGAAATCCGGCAGCGACTCCTGAAACGCGCAGGCCTCCTTGGTGCAGCCCGGCGTGTCCGCGCGGGGATAAAAATACAGAACGAACGGCTTGCCCTTCAGGCTGGCCAGGGAGACCGTGCGCCCTCCGGTCGCGGGCATCGAAAAATCCGGGGCGTCCTGCCCTTCCGTAAGACTCATGTGTGCTTTCCTTCTTTGATGATGCGGTCGAAACAATCGCGCGCGGCCGCGCCGGTCCACGCCATCTCCTGGCGCAAAGCGGCGAGGTCCTGCGTATTTGTGGCGCGTAGCAGCGGCGCCAGCATGGCGGCGGACGGGGTCTCGGCGCGGTCAGAGAGTCCGGTGATGCGGTTGATGCCCTGTATGGTGCGCCAGAAGCGGTCGGCCCGGATCAGCGTTTCCGCATCCCGTCCCGCGAGCATCCCGGCTTGCGCCAGCCCGCGCAAAGCCGCCACGGTGTTGGGCTGAAACAGCTCCGGCAGCGCCGGGCCATGGATCAGCTGTAGCGCCTGGGCCACGAACACAACTTCCATCATGCCGCCCGGCAGGGCCTTCACGTCGAACGGCCCGCGCGGCGGCATCTCGGTGGCCAGGCGGTCACGCATGGCCACCGTGTCGGCACGGATTTTCTCGGGAATGTCCTCGCGCAGCAGTGCCGCCAGAATCGCCTGCCGCACTTTCGCGCTGAAGCCCGGTGTCGCCGCCAGCACCCGTGCGCGCGTCAGCGCCAGCCGCTCCCAGGTCCAGGACTCAGTTTCATGATAGTGCCTGAACGAGGCGAGCGATACCGCCACCGGACCATGATTGCCGGAAGGGCGCAGCCGCATGTCAGTATGGTAGAGCGGTCCCTCCGGCCCCTGCGCCGTCAGCGCCGCGGTAAAGGCGTGGCTCAGCCGCACGAAATATTGCGTGGGCGCGATCTCCGCCGGGGCGTGGTCATAGATCAGCATCAAATCCAGGTCCGAGCCCGCCAGCATCTCGCCCGCCCCGGCCTTGCCCAGCGCCACCACGGCAAAGGCGCCGCCCTTCACCCGGCCATAGCGCGCCCGGTGCGCCGCCAGCACGCGCGGCAGCAGCAAAGAGAGTGCGGATTCCGCCAGCGCGCTGCGCAGGGCGCCCGCCTTGTCTGCGTCCATCCGCCCCTCCAGCGTGGCAACCGAGAGGTGAAACTCCTCCCGCCGCACGAAGCGCCGCGTGATGGCGATGGCCTGTTCCAGATCCCCGGCTTCCGCGAGCTGGCGGCGCAGCACCGGGCGGGGGGCGGTGAAACGGGCATTGGGGGAGAGCAGGGCCTCCAGCGCTTGCGCGTCCTGTGCCAGATGCTCCGCCAGCGCCGGGGCCGCGCCCAGCACGG
The DNA here is from genome assembly GCA_028687415.1 of Acidocella sp. Taxonomy (GTDB): domain Bacteria; phylum Pseudomonadota; class Alphaproteobacteria; order Acetobacterales; family Acetobacteraceae; genus Acidocella. The sequence goes on from JAQUAC010000118.1 coordinate 4,102, forward strand.
CGGCCAGACGGCGCAGCAGCGCCGGGTTGCGCTTGAACAGCGAGAGCAGTTGCACCCCGGCACGCTGGCGGGAGAGCAGTGTATCGAAATGCGCGAAGGCCTTATCCGGCTCCGGCTGCTGCCCCAGCACGGCCAGCAGATGTGGCGTCAGCCCCTCCAGCAGCTCCCGCGCCCGCTCGGCCCGCAGCGCCGGCAGCCGCCCGCTCGACCATTCCCGCAGCCGCTCGGCGATATGCCGGTCATCGGTAAACCCCAGCTCGTGCAATTGCTCGGTGAAGGCGGCGGGCGGCGGGCCTTCCACACCGGGGTCCAGCGCCGGGCGCTCAACCTCTGTTCCGGCATCGAAGAATGACAGGAAATGCCGGTGCACCCGCGCAAGCAGCGCCGGAAATTCCCGGCGGAAATGCGAATCGCCCAGAAATACAATGAACGCATCCAGCGCCGCCTCGCCGTTGGGCAAAGCGTGGGTCTGCCTGTCCGCCACCATTTGCAGCCGATGCTCCACGCGCCTTAGCTGCCGGTAATCCGCCGCCAACTCGCGCGCATCCGCCTCGGGCAAATGCCCCGTTCTGGCCATGGCGGCTAGCGCCTGCAACGTGGCGGGAATGCGCAAGGCCGGGTCCTGCCCGCCCCACACCAGCCCCAGCGTCTGCACGATGAACTCGATCTCGCGGATGCCGCCTCGCCCCAGCTTCACATCCAGCCCTTGCAGCCCCTGCGCGCCGTTCTGCGCGTCGATCTGCCGCTTCATCTCGTGAATATCCGCGACCGCCGCGAAATCCAGGTATTTGCGCCAGATAAAAGGCTTGATCGCAGCCAAAAACTGCTCGCCCAGGGCAATATCCCCGGCCACGGGCCGGGCTTTGGAGAAGGCAGCGCGCTCCCAGGTGCGGCCATGGCTCTCGTAATAGGCAAGGGCGGTGGGCAGCGCCACCACGGGCGGGGTGGCGGAGGGGTCGGGCCGCAGCCGCAGATCCACGCGGAACACATAGCCCTCCTCGTCCCGTGCCGAGAGCAGAGTGGTCAAATCCCGCGCCAGCCGCGCCATCATGCCGCGCGAATCCTCCGGGTAGGGGGCGGCGTCCGGGTCGTAGAGCAACACGAGGTCAATATCCGAGGAGTAGTTCAGCTCTCTTGCCCCGAGCTTGCCCAAGGCCAGCGCCGTGAAGCCGCTCTGGCGCGAGGGTGTTTCGGGGAAGGGCAGGGTAATCTGGCCTTCCTCATGCAGCTCGAACAGCAAATGCTCCACGCAGGCGCGCAACGCCACTTCCGCCAGCTCCGAGAGCGCGCCGGTAATCCGCTCAAGCGGCCACAATCCGCCGATATCGGCGATGGCGATGGCGAGTGCCGCCTGCCGCTTTACCCGCCGCAGCGCCGTACTCAGCTCCCGCCGTGTCAGTGCTGGCGGCAGGGCGCGCAGCCCGTCCAGCAGCGCCGCCACATGCGCCTCCGGCCCCGCCGCCATGCAGGCGAGCAACGCCACGGAGTCGCGGCACGCCAGCTCGGCCAGGTACGGCGCATTGCCGCCCAGGGCTTCCAGTAGCGCCACCCCCTCCGGCGTTGCCGCGAAGGCCCATTCCGCTGTTCCCAGGGCGGAAAAATCCGCGAGCAGCCGCGTGGCGGCCTGTTGGTTGGCGGGTTTGGGGAACATCGGCTTGTGGGAAGGGCTATGCATCTGGCAAGCACAACATGATGAAGCTGCGTTTTGGTCAAGCGGGTCGGCATTTTGGGGAGACGGTGCATCAGCTCGGGCGCATTTTCATGCTGCTCGTTATGCTGGGGCTGGGGCTGTTTGGGGTGTTCGCTTTCCGCCTTTCCTTCGGGCCGATGCAAATCCCGGTCCTGGCCTCATGGCTGGCCACCGCCGGCACGGGGCAGGGTATTGTGGTTAAGGTGGCGATGGCCGAACTCGCCTGGCAGGGTTACCGCCAGGGCGGGGGCATGCCGGTTTCGCTGCAACTGGGCGACATCTCAGTGCGCAACGCGGTCGGACTGGAGCTGGCCCATATTCCCACGGCGGAGCTGGTGGTGCCCCCGGCGGATCTGTTCGGCGCGCATGTGCCGCTGCTCATTGAGGGTAGCGGCGCCCAGTTCACTGGCGCCACGGCCCCGGTTTCCTGGTACGCCAATCTGGTGCCGGGCAGCGGCTTCTCCCTGGCGCGCGGGGATTTTTACGTCACCCTCGGCGCTGGGGTGCTGGGCAAGGGCGATGGCAGCATCGCCATTTCTGGCGGCGGCTTCACCTTGCACGTCACTCCCGGCGCGGTGGACGTTACCGATGGCCGCGCCACCCTAGCCCCCACCGGGGCCAGCGCGCCGCATGTCGGCTTCACCTTCACCGCGCGGCGGCACGGCACCTGGGCCGGCGCCCTCACCGCCACGGTCGATACCGTGCAGGCGCAGGATCTGCGCGCCTATTGGCCCGCCCTGGCGGCACCCGAGGCACGCAAATGGGTGCTGGAGAACATCACCGCCGGCACTGCCACCCAGGCGGGCTTCACCTTCTCCCTCACAGCGCCGGGCGATCTTTCGCGTCTCGCTTTAGCCGACGTCACCGGCCAGTTCACCGGTCAGGACCTCACGCTCGGCTGGGTCAAGGGCGCCACCCCGATCACGCATCTCAACGGCGTGTTCACTATGCGGGACCAGGACACGGCGGTCATCACCGCCAGTGCCGGACAGGTGGGCGGAGTGCAGCTCAGTAACGGCGCCATGACCATTATCGGCATGAGCAAGAAGGATCAGGTGGGCAATCTCTCGCTCAACCTCGCCGGCTCCATTCCAGACGTTCTGGCCGTGCTCTCCGCCCAGCCGCTGGACCTGCTGCGCCACGCCCCGCCAAGTCTGGCGGACGCCACC
>JAQUAC010000119.1:0-2793 GCA_028687415.1 Acidocella sp.
CTCGGTGCCGATGACCACCGGGCGCTTGGCCGGGCGCTGCTTGGCCTGGGCCACGTATTGGTAGGACACATCCGGCGACGGTTCGCCTGTGGTCACATCCACAGCCAAATCGGCATCGATGGTATAAACCAGCGTGATGTCGCTCTTCTTGCGTGCATCCCAGGCGCGGCGGAAGACGTGGTACGAGCGCAGCGCGGCATCGGCCACGCCAAAGCCAGCGCAAATGGCGGCGCGCAGCTCCGGCTCGCTATGGGTCAGGGGCAGGCGCAGCCCGGTTAAACGGCGCATTGGTCGAGACTCAGAATAGACATTATTCAGGCTCTACAACCGGAGCACGCCGCCGCCAATGTCCCTGATCATCGACCTGCGCTGCCTGCAGGATGCCAATTACTACGAGCGCGGCATCGGCAACCATGCCCGCAACATCATCCGTCACGCGCCAGGGCGATTCGTGGGGCTTATCGACCCCACTTTGCCGCCGCTGCCGCCCGAGATGGCCGCCCTGGTGTCGGAGGTTTCGCCGCACGCCTACATCCCCGGCGCCAGCGTGCTGCTCAACCCCTCGCCCATGAGCCCGGACCAGAATTTCCTGGCCCGGCTGCTGACGGACCCGGCCGTGCTGAAGGCAGCCTGCGTGCATGACTTCATTCCCTATGACGACCAACCGAACTACCTGACGCACCCGATCAACCGGTTGGAATATTTTTCCGCCATGGCCTGGCTGAAGCATTACGATGTGTTCCTGCCCAACTCCGTACCTACCGAGACTCGGCTACGCGAGTTGTACGGCAATGTGCGCAGCGCGGTGACGGGCGTGGCCCTGCCGCCCTGGGTGCTGGGGGTAAAGTCGGCGGCGCCACGGCATATTCTGATGATCGGCGGCGATGACTGGCGCAAAAATCCCGAGGTGCTGGCGGCGGCGCATGGGGGCAGTCCGGTGCTGCGGCATATCCCGCTCATCATCACCGGCCATGTATCCCCTGCCCTGGCGGCGCGGCTGCAAGCCCTCACGGAGGTGGAGCTGCCGGGGCGGCTCAGCAACGAGCAGATGCGGGATTTATATGCCAGCGCGCTGGCGGTGGTTACGCCCTCGCGCGCCGAGGGGTTTTCCCTCCCGGTGCTGGAGGCTTGTGCCGCTGGGGTTCCCTCCATCGCCTCGGATATTCCGGCGCACCGGGCATTGCTACCGCTGGGGCCGTTTTTTGCGCCGGAGGACGCAGCCGGGCTGGCACGGGTGCTGGAAGATACGCTGGCCCGGCGGATGGAGATCATCGCCGCGCAAGCCGGGCTGTGGCAGGAGTTTTCAGAGGCCAACGTGGCGGCGAAGGTTTTTGCCGCGCTCGCGCCCAAGCCGGCGGTGGCGCGGGGGGCAAAACCGCGCATCGCCATGCTGACACCAATGCCGCCGGAGAAAACCGGCATCGCTGACTACTCCGCCGCTACCGTGGCGGCGCTGCGGCTGCATGCGCGGGTGGATGTGTTTTCCGGCAACGCCATCTCTGCCATGGCCTATGCGGGGAGTAAATTTGACGCCGTGCTCAGCGTCATCGGCAATTCCCCCCTGCACACGGAAATTTATGACCTGACCCTGCGCTGGGGCAGCGCGGTGCTGTGCCACGACGCGCGGCTGCTCGGGCTAGCCACCGGGCGCGGTCTGACCCATGCCGCGCGCATGGCATCGGCCGAGCTGGGGCGGGCGGTGAGCGAGGCCGAAATCCTGGTCTGGGCCGAGGATGAAAGCCAGCGCGAGGCAAGCTTTCTGGGAGAGATGGCGCGCGCCGCAAGACCGCTGATCTTCCACAGCCGGCAGCCGGTGGCGCTGGTACAGGAGCGCTTCGGCGTGGCGGCGCGCTATTTGCCCTTCGCCCTGCAACGTCAATTCGCCGTGCTGGATCGGCAGGCGGCCCGCTCGGCGCTCGGCATCAACCCGGATGAAATGCTGATCGTCAGCTTCGGTTTCATCACGCGCGGCAAGGGCATTCCCGCCGCCCTAGCCGCCTTCGCCAAGCTGCGCGCGCGCATGGATTGCCGCTTGGTGTTTGCTGGCGAGGCAACTGAACACACGGCAAGCTTCCAAGTCCTGGCGGAAGAATTGGGGATTGCGCCGTTTGTGCGCCTCGGTACCGGGTTTCTGGCGGAGGCAGAGTACCGCGCCTGGATGGCAGCGGCGGATGCCGCGCTGCAACTGCGCGAAGGCCCGCCGGGCAACATCTCCGGCACGTTGCAGGATGCCATCAGCGCCGGGCTTCCCGCCGTGGCCAGCCATGACCTTGCCGAGAATCTTGCAGCACCAGCCTATGTAAAACGCGTAGGCAACAACCCGGACGAGATCGCGGCGGCGCTGGCGGAAATTTTCCGCACACGCCCGGACACGGCAGCCGAGCGCACGGCCTATTGCACGGCGCACGGCATGGACCGTTACGCCGCCGCGTTGTTGGCAATGCTCCTGACTTAAGGCTGGTTTTTCGTCAGCGCGATGGTGAGCAGCGCGCGCTCCATCTGCTGCACCAGCGGGGCCATCTCGTCCCGCCGCGCGGCCTCCGCCCGCAGGGCCGCCACCTCCTGACGCAGGGCGGCGATCTCCGTTACCGCCTCAGCCAGCATGAAGCGGCTGAGGCGGCGGAGGAAGCGCTTAAGCATTGCGGCGCAGATCGAGCGTGCGCGGATATTCCGGCCCCTCGACGGTGCGCGGCTCCGGCGCCGGGCCCGGCGTGTGGCCGAACGGGTAGAAGCGAGAGCGGCGGCGGGCCTCGGCGGAGTTGGAGTTCACGGGGAAATCCTCATAAGCCCGCC
>JAQUAC010000119.1:2803-6944 GCA_028687415.1 Acidocella sp.
GTCATACCGCCAACCGCGCGGCCAGACCATTTATCGTACACGTCGAACACCAGCGGCACCTGCGCGCCGATGGTGGGATGCAGCGCCGAGTAAGGCTCCCACGCTTTGAAGCGCACACCCGCCACGTATTCCCCCTGTGTCTCGGTGCGCTGCAACGGCAGGGCCGCGCCGTTGCAGGCGAGCACGTAGCGCTCGTCCACCCAGCCGCTCACCTTCGCCTGCAGGCGCTCGGCGGAGCTGTCCACATAACGCGCGGTGCCGCCGGAGGTCTGCTCCTCGCCCAGCACGTGCCACGGCTCCAGCGCATGGCGCAGTTCCACCTTCATGTCGCGCACCGCGATTTCGCCGAGCTTGGGGAAGCGGAACTCCTGGTGCGGGGCGAACCACGCCTTGTCGAGCGGGAAGCCATAAGCCGCCAGCTCCTCCAGCGCGTCGTTGAAATCCGCCTGATTGTAGTGCGGCAGCAGGAACTCGTCGTGCAGGCGCGTCCCCCAGCGGATCAGGCTGCGCTCATACGGCTTCTCCCAGAAGGCCGCGATCGCCGAGCGCATCAGCAGCACCTGGGCGGCGGACATTTCCGCATGCGGCGGCATCTCAAAGGCGCGGAACTCCACCAGCCCGCGCCGGCCGGAGCCGCCATTCGGGGCGTACATCTTATCGATGCAGAATTCCGTGCGGTGGCCGTTGCCGGTCATGTCGCAGAGGATATTACGGAACAACCGGTCCACCAGCCAGGGCGGCGTCTGCGTCTGGCGGGACACCTGCCTGAAGGCAATCTCCAGCTCGTTGATGGAATCGTCCCGCGCTTCGTCGATGCGCGGATGCTGGCTGGAGGGGCCGATAAACAGGCCCGAAAACAGGAAGCTGAGCGAGGGGTGGTTGTGCCAGAAGCCGAGCATCGACTTCAGCAGGTCGGGGCGGCGCAGGAACGGGCTGTCCGCCGGGGTGGCGCCGCCCATCACCACATGGTTGCCGCCGCCGGTGCCGACATGGCGGCCATCCAGCATGAACTTCTCGGCCGCCAGCCCCACCTCGCGCGCGGCCTCATAGAGCTGCCCGGTGCGCTCCACCATCTCCCCCCAATTGGCGGCGGGGTGGATGTTGGCCTCAATGACACCAGGGTCCGGCGTGATGGAGAAGTTGGTCACGCGCGGGTCTTCCGGCGGCAGATAGCCCTCCAGCACCACCTTGCGGTTGAACTCCTGGGCGGTGTCCTCAATGGCGGCGGTCAGCTCCAGCCAGTCCAGCACGTCATAGAGCGGCGGGTAGAAGACGTGAATGATACCGTCCCGCGCCTCCACCGCCAAAGCGGTGCGGACCAGGCCGGGCTCCTCGCGCCCCACCACCGGAGCGTCCTGCGGCACCGGGCGGAAGCCCTCGATATTGCTGCCGCCATAACCCTCGCGCGTCATCTGCATGGAGTCGCGCTTCGGCAATTTGTCGCGCGGGGCGAAGGGGTCGGTCTCGAATTCCCTCTCGATATGCGAGGGCTCGGCCCAGGGCAGGCTCTCCAGCGGCAGACGCAGGCCTATGGGAGAGTCGCCTGGGATCAGGAACATGGTGTCATCCCGGAAGAACCACTTGCCGGATTGCCAGCGCCGCTCGCCGTCCTGGATCACGCGCCGCAGCGGCAGCACGGAGCCGACCGTGGAGGCCAGCCCCTGGCCGAACACTTTCGCCAGCCGCGCGCGCTCCAGCGGGTCGGCCAGCTTGGCGTCCTCCACAACCACGTTGGCGGGCAGACGCTTCTCCTTCCACAGGTAATAATGGATGTCCTCATAGGCGGCGTTCACCAGTGCCGGGTCCACCCGCAAGCGCTCGGCCAGGGCAGCGGCGAACAAAGCAGTGTCGGCGGCGGTCGCGGTGTCAGTGTCGTCATCACTTGCCAGCAACTCTGGGTTCTTCCACACCGGCTCGCCATCGGCCCGCCAATGCGCGTGGATGGCCCAGCGCGGCAATTGCTCGCCGGGGTAGTGCTTGCCCATATTGTAGGTCAGCGCCGCCCCCTTGGCCCAGAGCGGGGTGAGCTTGCGCATCAGCCGCCCGGCATAGATGCGCTTGGTCGGGCCCAGCGCGTCGATATTCCACTCCTCCCCCTCATGGTCGGTAGCAGAGACGAAGGTGGGTTCACCGCCCATGGTCAGGCGTACATCGCCCTGGAACAATGCGCGGTCCACGGCGGCGCCTCGGGCCAGAATGTCCTGCCACTGCTTGGGCGTGTAAGGTTTGGTCACGCGCGGCGTCTCGGAGATGCGCTTCACCTCCATATGGAAGCCGAATTCCGTCTCCGTGCCCTCCTCGGAGACATAACCGCCGGTGATGGGCGCGGCAGAACTAGGAGACGGCGTGGCAGCGAGCGGAATATGCCCCTCGCCGGTGAACAGGCCGGAGGTGGCGTCCAACCCCACCCAACCGGCGCCGGGCAGGTACACTTCGGCCCAGGCATGCAGATCCGTGAAATCCGCTTCCGGCCCGGCCGCGCCGCCATCCACGGGCTTCACATCCGCCACCAGCTGGATGAGGTAGCCAGACACGAACCGCGCCGCCAGTCCCAGATGCCGCATTAGATTCACCAGCAGCCAGGCGGAGTCGCGGCAGGAGCCCTTGCCCAGGGCCAGTGTCTCCTCGGGCGTGTACACGCCCGGCTCCAGACGCACCACGTAAGAGACGCGCTCATGCACGAGGCTGTTGATCGCCACCAGGAAATCCACAGTGCGCGGATCACCCAACGCCACACCTTCGCGCACCTCCTTGATAAGCGCGGCCAGCAACGGTTCCGGCTTGTTCAGCACGCGGAACGGCGCCAGCTCCTCGGCCAGCACATCATCATAAACGAAGGGGAAGGTCTCGGCCTCGGGTTCCAGAAAGAAGTCGAACGGGTTGATCGTCGCCATATCAGCAACCAGATCCACCACCACCTCGAAATGCGTCACCCGCTCGGGGAACACCACCCGCGCCAGGAAGTTGCCCTGCGGGTCCTGCTGCCAGTTAAGGAAATGCGGCTGCGGTGAAACCTTCAGCGAATAGGCCAAGATCGGCGTGCGGGCATAAGGCGCTGGGCGCAGCCTTATGGTCTGCGGGCCGAGCGCGACCGGACGGTCGTATTTGTACGAGGTGCGATGCGTGATGGCAGCGTGAACGGACATGCAGGCTCCTTGACTTTCTGTTTACCACGTCACCACGCGCGCCCGGTTTTGGCAACGCATGACCCGCCGCGCCACAGCCCCGATTTGCTGGAGTTATACAAGAATGCTTAAACTTCCAGCAATGCAGGGGGAACAATGGGCATAGCGGCGGCATTGCCGGTACAGATATCATGCACGGACGGCGTACAACTCGGCGGGCATTTGTTCCGGGCCACTGGGCAAGCGCAGGGGGTGGTCGTCATCAACCCCGCCACCGGCGTGCTGTCACGCTATTATCACTATTACGCCCACTATCTGTCCGCACATGGTTTTGATACCATTACATATGATTACCGGGGTATCGGCCTCTCCCGCCCGGCCAGCCTGCGCGGCAAAAAATGGCGCTGGCAGGAATGGGGCGCGCTGGATTGCGACGCCGCGCTTGGCTTCGCCCAGGCGCACAACCCGGCGGCGCCGCTGCTGGTGGTGGGGCATAGCATCGGCGGATTTCTGCCCGGGCTGGCGCCACGGGCGCGCAACATAAGCCGCATGCTCACAATCGGCGCGCAATACGCCTATTGGCCGGATTATGCCCCCAGCCGTCGGACGGGGCTGTTCTTGAAATGGCATGTGGCGATGCCCGTCCTCACCGCGCTGTACGGTTATTTCCCCGGCAAGCAGCTGGGCTGGCTGGAGGATCTGCCCGCCGGGGTGGCGCATGAATGGAGCTTCCGCCGCGCCCGCATGGAGCTGAGCCACAAGCCCGCCGAGCGAGCGGAAGTTCTGGCGCGCTTCGCCGCCGTGCGAGCGGAGCTGCTCGCCATTACCCTCACCGACGACGAATTCGCCACCGCCCCGGCAATCCGCCGGGCTCTGAGCTACTACAGCGGCGCCAGACGCGCGGCGGTGATGCTGCACCCGGCTGATTTTGGCCATGACGCCATCGGTCATTTCGGCTTGTTCCACAACCGGCACGCGGAGACATTCTGGCCCGCAACGCTGATCTGGCTGCGAGG
>JAQUAC010000120.1 GCA_028687415.1 Acidocella sp.
AATTTCCGGCAGCCCGGCTTCCTGCCGCCCTAACGGGGGCGGACATTCGGTTCGCCGCCAAGTCGAGCCAATTCGAGCTCGGGGGCTTTGGGGCTCACCGACCTAGGACACCCACCCAGACCGTCGTTCAATCTGATTGCGAGTCATGAAAACGCTAGCCTTTGCCTTCTACTTAAGGGTGACGGCAACTTGGCAAAGCTAACGAATACTATACCTGAGCTGGACGTATAGAGCCAAAAATACTATGTAGATCAGATGTTTGCTACATTTTAACAGCCCGGATATTGTCACACGCCTCTTAAGTTTGGCGACAGCCTGAAATCGGCCCGCCGCCGGTATTCGACGGAATAGGGTACCCTCCCAACGGACAGCCCGGCGCAGTTCAACCTGAAACACTTCTGCTTAAGCGCCGCCTGCTGGTTCCGCTTCTCAAAGGGCCGTAATGTTTGAAAGGTCCATCAATGTGAACCGAGGCCGACCATGACCGACCTGTACAACATCGAGTTGCACCGACACAGGACGGCCTAACCAGTGCTTGTTGATCGCGTGCGGATCAATGCTTGCGTCAAACCTTCCCATGATCGGAGCATCATTATCCACTGGCTGAAATTGGAACGTACGGGGTCTAGGCAAACTGCCCTGAAAGGTGCCCCGATAGGTCTTTTTTGCATGGCGAACACTGCCCTCACTCAAGCGTTCCTTCGCGAACCTGAGTTGATCTAGGTCAGAATATCGAAAGAAATGCTGCTTGAACTCGACACCACACCACGCCCCCTTCTTTTCCATGTAGTCGAGGAAGTCCACGACCTTTCGGACGGCTCGCGGGTGCGCCGCGTGAACCGCTTCTGTAACTTCATCATCCGAGCCTTCCGCCGCCTTCTCAAGAAGGTTCAGAAGGGTCTCCAAAGCCTCTTCCGCGCCGCCGGATTCCGAGAACAAGGTAGAGGGAAGGTTTGGCAATTCAAACTCAAACCCGAAGGAGCCTACCGCAACGCCGGTAATGGCAAGCTGGTTCTGCGCCTTGTCCGGGATCGGCCCCATGTACCGCAGGCCTTCCCGCATACTAGCGACAATTGAAGCGAAGGCTTCCGCAAAGTAGCCCGAAGCCTTCGTGCCGAAGTCCGCAGCCACCCCATGACTGCCAAAAACGGGTGCACCCCGGAAGGTTACACGCGTCTTTTCCGGCTCAACAGAAAGCTGAATCCCTTCGAGCTTCGCGCGAGCCTGTTTCAGCCGCGCCTCGAAGCCGACACGTTCAATCACATTCTCTTCCGGGATAGATGCTAGAATAGTATTTAGTTCTCTGATCTCGGAAAGCAGAGTTTGCTTTTCGTGCCTCATGGTCCTACCCGCTTGCTTTGCAGCACCTGAAGAGCAAATGCGTCCTCCGTCGGATCAAGATTGACCCGCACGAAGCCCTTCCAAGTCTGGTTTCGGTTGTGAGACCACATGCTGTACCAGTAACTCAGTTTCAGGACATGGCGTTCCGCAAACGCTTCCCCCAAAACCTCATAGTAGGAGTCGACCTTGTACTTAGCTTTAACCCAGCCATGGTTAAAGAGGTGTGGGGATTTCTGTGCGATTGTGCGTTGTGTCTCGCCCACCGGTATCCCGAAGTAGGTTACCACATCAATGTCCTGTGGAGAACGCCCCTGATGGCTTTCGACGTCTTCCATGAAACTACCGTCGAGCCATTGGAAGCCGTCAACGATACCCGCCGTGTAAAGCGCCTGCCTGTAGTCCAAAAGGCCTTGGAGGATTGCCAAACGATCAACCGAAGTCGCAAAAACGTCTACAACTTCTGTTGTTGTCGAGGGATACGGAGAACGGTTCTGGCTTACGCCATCTTCCCCCGGCCAAATCGGCGGCAGAACTCCTTCCATGTTCCATTTGGGGATCATATGCGCGACCATCTAGGAGGAAACAAATTTTTAATCAAAGCTATGGACACAGGCAATTGAGGGCGTCAAGCGGACGGTAAGACACACGCAAAGATTGCACCACCCAAAATGGAAGCCCACCACGCAACTGTGAATGTCCGTTTCGCTTAGGTCGTGCCAATCAGATGCGGCGGCTATCAACGACTGCATGCCGCCCATGTCCGCGATGACGCGTCGCGTGACTTGTACAATCTGCGGCGTTCAAAGCCCTAATGCCCGCCAGGCTTTGCCTGTGGCATGTCTTTGACGAATAAAACGGGAACCAACGACATAAACCGTAACGCTTTCAACGGCGTGAGATTATGGGCGATTACGCGAGTGAGTTGATGAATTTCCGATTCCAGCGCCACCAATGAACTCAGGGAACGGCCAACTTGGGCGCAATGCCGTCAGCACACTCTCAGCTTCCCGTACAAGCCGCCATGACTCACGCCACCACCACCACTCTCCATCGGCCAATCCGGCGACAGCCGCCCGGAAGTCTATCGGGCCATCCGCTAGCCAGTTTGCCGCGCCTCCCCAGGCATCGGCAACTATGGGCCTGGGCGACTACCTCCGCTCATAGACCCTCTGGCATGCGGGCGTGGCCGTCCCTTGCCGATCTTCGCGGGAGACATCTGCCGGGCGCTGGGCGTCTACGTCTACCACGGCAACGTGAACGTCAGCTCTCCTCAGTGGCCCTTGTCATCCGGTATTGACGGCAGCGCAATCTGCGCCACTGCATTGTATAGCCTCTCCGGCTTCTCCCGGTATCCCAGGCCGTATCTGTGTGACTCGTTCACGTTATCGGTGTGGCCCGTCAGGGCATTGCGAAGCTCAAGATTTTCGATGCAGTCCCGCGCTGCGTCCATGAACCAATGCCGCCAAGAATGCGAGGGCGAGATCGCTTCATCGGTGATGCCGACCGTGTCGCGTATCCACTTTGACATGGCCTTAGTCGCCGTGCGCGCGCGGTTCCCATAGCGGCCATCTGGTTTGCTGTCGGGAAACAAGGGCGAGCCAGCCGGTAACGCCTCCACGTACTTCAGGAAGCCTTCAGCAGCGAGGGCTGGATGGATAGGCGCGTTACGGATGGATGCCCCGTTCTTGACCGACCGCACCTCCCCGGCGTCGGCCTTGTTCTCATGGATGCTTAGGAACGGAAAGCCGTCCTTGTATTTGACGTCCTCCTTGCGGGCCTGGACCACCTCCGCGAGCCGTGCGCCTGTGAGGGCCATCACCCACGGCGCCCAGCGCAGCGTTGCCTTGGTCTCTCGGCGGGCGGCTTGCAGGACGCACGCGGCCTCAGCGGGGGTGTAGGGGCGCTTTGACGACTCCCGTGCCCCTTTGACCTTCTTCGGGGGCTTAGCAAGGCCCTGGAACGGGTTGCTCTCGGTCTTCTTGTTGGTGACGCCCCAGGTCCAGACGGCGCTGAGCGCCGATAGGTGGTTCGCCACGGTTCCCAGGGACTTCCCGCCTTCCAGCAGGCTTTCCTTCCACCTCACCGCGTCTTCAGCACTTACCCGCCGCGCGTCATCATGACCAAGGAAGGCCGCCAGATGCTTGGCGAAGCGACGGCGGCGGTCAAAATCCTCCGGTATGGGCGTGGCGTCGGGGTTCACGCCCTTGTCCCGGCAGAAACCGCGAATGAGGTTTTCAAACGAAACAGCCTCCCCCGGCGTTTTTACCACCGCGCTGCCCGCTACTGAGGCACTAGACAGCGGCGGGTATCTCTCCGCGTACTCATCGGGGCCATAATCCCGCGCCGCCCGTCTCATCATCGTCTCGGCAAACTGGACCTTGGCCAGCCATAGAGCCTGCGCCAGCGCTCTGAGGGACGGCGCATCGGCGACGATGCCGTGCCCGGCCGCCAGGGCCTCCGCCTCCGCAATATCGCGGGGCGTCGGGGCGTATTCGTCGCCGTACTCCATACCAATCAGCAGGTAGTCTTTCTCTGCCTCCCAGGCGTCCAGTGAACCTGGGTTCGCCTCGTTCAGCGCTAGGCGGTCTTTGCGCCACTCCCCAGCGAGGGCGACGCATTGCATATGAGACAGGGCTTGGGGCGGAGCATCCACGCTCTGGCGGCACAGGTCCAGTTTCCTCTCGACCTCCGCCAGCGCAGCCGGGGCCAGCCGCCGCGCCGCCGCTGCATCCTTAACTTCCAAGGACACAATAAATTCGCGGCTCACCCCAAACAGCCTCTTAGCCTGGGCGCGCAGATCGGAGGGAATTGCCTTGCGGAGCCGGTATACCCCGGATTTAGGGTGCTTGGTCGGGCACGTCATACTGACCGGCATTGTATCACCACTTTGTATCACCTCAAGGCTTACAAGCGCTTGAAAAGCTTTGCCTTGAGTGATTCCAGTGGCTTACGGGCAAACTGGAGCGGGTAGCGGGAATCGAACCCGCGCATCGAGCTTGGGAAGCTAGCAGGCTACCATTACATCATACCCGCCCGTTGCCCCTCTCTTAGTCCGGCAACATTGACCGCGCAAGCGGGCGGGTCTAGCGAAGATGCACCTCGTGATTTGTCCAGCCGGATTGCGGCGAGGAGGGTTTCCGATCGCTAAAGAGAGAAAAGCGCCGCTTTTCGACCAAAAGCGTGAATCGGCCACTCTGGTTAAACAAGCGCGCTAAAGAGGCTCACGGTGCCACCGCGCCGTGATCTCCCGTGGTTGGACGCCGTCATCCAGGGGCTTTTCCACCATGCCAGACTCGCCGAAACACCGCCTCGCCACCGACCTCATCCATGCCGGGCGCATCCGCACAAATCTATCTGAGACCTCGGAAGCGCTCTTCCTGACCTCCGGCTTTGTGTACGACAGCGCAGACATGGCCGAGGCCGTGTTCAACAACCAGATCCCGCATTTCCAGTACACGCGCTTCGCCAACCCCACGGTGGCAATGCTGGAGGCCAAGCTGGCAAAGATCGAGGGTGCTGACATTTGCCGCGCCACGGCCACCGGCATGGCGGCTGTGCATGCGGCCATCATGTGCGGTCTGCGCGCCGGGCAACGCGTTGTCGCGGCGCGGGCGCTGTTCGGCTCCTGCCACTGGATCGTCAGCACCCTGTTGCCGCAATTCGGCATTGAGAGCGTGTTCGTCGACGGCGGTAATCTGGACGAATGGCGCGCGGCGCTGAGCGTGCCCACCGCTCTGGTGCTGCTGGAAACCCCCTCCAACCCGATGCTGGACATCGTCGATTTGCGCGCCGTCTCCGCGCTCGCGCATCAGGCCGGCGCCATCGTGGTGGTGGACAACGTCTTCGCCACCCCGCTGCTGCAAAAGCCGCTGGAACTGGGGGCGGACGTGGTGGTCTACTCCGCCACCAAGCATATGGACGGCCAAGGCCGCGTGCTGGGCGGCGCCGTGCTAGGCCGCAAACAATGGATGGAAGATGTTTTCCAGCCCTATTTCCGCAATACCGGCCCCACCCTCTCCCCGTTCAACGCCTGGGTGATCCTGAAAGGGCTGGAGACGATGGCCCTGCGCGTGACCGCGCAATCCGCCTCGGCGGAGAAAATCGCGCAATTCCTGGAAACGCAGCCCAAAATCGAGCGCGCCCTCTACCCCACTCTGCCCTCCCACCCGCAGCACGAGCTGGCCATGAGCCAGATGTCCGGCGGCGGCACGCTGGTGGCCTTTGAGGTGAAGGGCGGCAAGGACGCCGCATTCCGCCTGATGAACGCGTTCCAGATCATCACCATCTCTAATAATCTGGGCGACACCAAATCCCTGGCCACCCACCCGGCCACCACCACGCATATGCGCATCGGCGCGGAAGAACGCGCCAAACTCGGCATCTCCGACGGCGCCATCCGCCTCTCCGTGGGCCTGGAAGACACCGCCGACCTCATCGACGACCTGACCCAGGCGCTGGCCCAGGTGTAGCTAGGCAAGGCCAGGGGGCGCTGCCCCCTGGACCCCCGCCAAGGGTCGAGCCCTTGGATCTCGCAAGTTTAAGTGTAGCGCGCCACCAATAATTTGATTTTTGACAGCGAAATTTTGAAAATCAGAAAATCGCGCACGCCCGGTAACACACACCTCCTACGCTCCTAATATAATCATCGCGTTCGGCGACTCTCGGCCGAGGAATACCGGCAACTGGGGAAGGCGCTCGCTGAGGGGTGTGCGGCTGCCGAGGCTGCACAAGGAATTGCTGGCATTTGGCTGCTGGCTTTGACTGGTTGTCGCTCGGGTGAAATCATCAACCTCAAATGGGAGGAGGTTGATGAACCGGGAAGTTGCCTGCGGCTATTGGAAAGCAAGGAAGGGGCGTCGATCAGGCCGGCGGGGCAAGCCGTGTTTGAGGTGCTCGCCCAGATTGAGAAGAAAAAGGATTGCCCCTATGTCCTCCTGCCAGTGCGCGGCGACGGGCCGTTTGGCGGCATGGCGCGGGCCTGGAAGCGGACATTTAAGCGTACGCAACTGACAGGCGTGACGCCCCACACGCTCAGGCATTCCTACGCATCAGTGGCTGGTGATCTTGGCTTCACGGAATCCACGATCGCCGCATTACTTGGGCATGCCGCTGGGTCGGTGACCAGTCGCTATGTGCATCACCTCGATAGCGTTCTTATCGCCGCAGCCGATAAGGTGGCGGCGGCTATTCATGGCATGATGACCACCGACCCCATGAAGCATGCAGGCCCAACATAAAATGCCTACCCGAGCAGTCCGTGGACTAATTAAGCTGGCTTTCCTAAGAAACGCCGTTATTAAAGTAATCCAGGAGTTGCTTAAATAACGGTAGCCCCTAATGATTCGAGTATGAGTGATTTGGACGACAATATAGTCCCCCAAGACCAGCACCTAATCGGCGTCAAGGTGCCGGGTTGCATGCACTCCCTTCTGTCCATCGGGTAGGAAATCATCCGGGTTTAACCATAAACTTCGAATCGACGCGATTTATAATCGCATTTCCATTCAATTTGTGTATTCT
>JAQUAC010000121.1 GCA_028687415.1 Acidocella sp.
TCTTCCCCAAAACCGGCCGCGTTGGCACCATCTGCCGCGATTTCTGTATCGTCAACGGCCTCACCCTGCGCGCCGTGCGCGACACCACGGAGTTCTCCCCGCCGCTTACCATCACCGAGGCGGAGATTGATGAGATGGTCGCGATCGCGAAGAAATCCATTGAGCAGACCTACGAGCTCGTGAAAGAGGAGGTCACGGTGTGAACGTGCTCGCCCCTAACGATACCACCGCGAAAGCGGCGCTGCTCGCCGAGGCCGACCTTATCGAGGCCTTCATCATTGATGTGAACGGCGTGCCACGCGGCAAATGGCTGCAACGCGACAAGGCAAAGGCCTTGTTTGGCTCAGGCATCGCCATACCGCGTTCGGCTTTTCTGCTGGATATCTGGGGGCGGGACGTGGTGGAGGGCGGCATCGCCTACGATACCGGAGACCCGGATGGTCTCTGCGTCGCGGTGCCGCATTCCATCACGCGCATGGGCTGGGCGGAGGGCAATGCCGTCCAAGCCATGCTCACCATGCGCGAGGCCGATGGCGGCTTATTTTACCTGGACCCGAGAGGCGTTTTGGCACGGGTGCTGGAGCGCTACGCGGCGGCGGGCCTCACCCCGGCGCTGGGCGTGGAGCTTGAATTCTACCTTGTTGACCCAGGCCGCTCCGGCGGCCTGAAAATCGCCCCGCGCGGTGCCGACGAATCCGGCTGGCGCGGCTGGCAGATTGATGCTGTCGGCCTCGGTGAGATTTACGATTACGAGGCCGTGCTGCGCGAGATGCTCACCACGGCCCAGGCGCAGGAGATCACGCTGGAAACGCTGGTGAGCGAGTCCGGCCCTGGGCAGTTCGAGGTCACGCTGAAATATTCCACAGATGCCTTGCGCGTCGCGGATTCCGCCACCTTGTTCAAGCGCACCATCAAGCACATTGCCCGCAAGCACGGCCTCACCGCCACCTTCATGGCCAAGCCTTACGGGCAATGGGCTGGCTCGGGCATGCATGTGCACATGTCGGTATTGGACCGTGCCGGCAACAACATCTTCGTGGGCAGCGAGACCCGCGCCGCCCCGGTGCTCTACAACGCGCTCGGCGGCATCATCCAGGCCATGCCGGACACGATGCTGACCCTCGCCCCGCACGCCAATTCCTACCGCCGCTTCGCCCCCGGCGTACACGCCCCCACTTACGGCGATTGGGGGCACGACAACCGCCTCGCCGCCTTGCGCGTCATCACTTCAGACCCCGCCGCCTCGCGCATCGAGCACCGTGTGGCGGGCGCGGATTGCAACCCGTATCTCGCCTTCGCCTCGCTGCTCGGCTCCGCGCTTTGGGGCATCGAGACCCAGGCCGATCCCGGCTCCGAGACCCTTGCCGACAAGCGCGGGCCGGAGGCACCGCCTTTGCCCATCGCCTGGTCGAGCGCCGTGGATAAATTCGCCGATTCTGCCATTATCGGAGATAGTTTCGGCACTGAATTCCAGCGCTTCTTCACCGCCACCACGCGGCGGGAGATCGGCGAGTTCCGCCGCCGTATTTCTGACGTTGAATACGACGCGTATCTTAAAACCGCCTGAGGAATACATGAGAAACGTCACTGTCGCGGCCACGCAGATGGCCTGTTCCCTCCACGCACCGGCAAATATTGCCCAGGCCGAAAAGCTGGTGCGCGCCGCAGCGGGGCAGGGGGCGCAGATCATCCTGATCCAGGAGCTTTTTGAGACCCCGTATTTCTGCCAGGACCAGATCCACGAGTTTTTTGACCTGGCGAAGCCGCTGGCGGAAAACGTGGCGGTGAAGCATTTCGCCCCCATTGCCAAGGAACTCGGCGTGGTGCTGCCCATCTCGGTGTTCGAGCGCGCCGGGCAGAGCTTCTTCAACACCGTCGTAATTCTCGACGCCGACGGCAGCAATCTCGGCTATTACCGAAAATCCCACATCCCCGACGGCCCCGGCTATAACGAGAAATTCTACTTCTCCCCCGGCGATACCGGCTTCAAGGTGTGGCAGACCAAGCACGCCCGCATCGGCGTCGGCATCTGTTGGGACCAATGGTTCCCCGAATGCGCCCGCGCCATGGCGCTGATGGGCGCCGAGCTGCTGCTCTACCCCACCGCCATTGGTTCCGAGCCGCAAGACCCCACGCTGGATTCCAGCGGCCATTGGCAGCGCACCATGCAGGGCCACGCCGCCGCTAATCTCACCCCGCTCATCGCCTCCAACCGCATCGGCACCGAGCCGGGGCGCAAGGGCACGGAGATCACCTTCTACGGCTCCTCCTTTATCGCGGACCACACCGGCGCCAAGGTGGCCGAGGCCACCCGCACGGATGAAACCATCCTCACCGCCACTTTCGACCTCGACGAGATCGCCAAAATCCGCGCCTCCTGGGGCGTCTTCCGCGACCGCCGCCCCGAGCTCTACACCCCGCTCCTCACGCTGGACGGCACCACCCGTCATCGGGCGACGCAGCCATGACCACGCCGCGCGAGGCCGGTTTCGCCATGCCGGCGGAATGGGCGCCGCATACCGGATGCTGGATGATCTGGCCCGAGCGCACGGATAACTGGCGCCTGGGCGCCAAGCCCGCCCAGGCGGCGTTCACAGCGGTAGCCAGCGCCATCGCCCGGTTCGAGCCAGTGACGATGATGGTGAGCGCCAAGCAATACGCCAATGCCCGCGCCGCGCTGCCGGAGGCGGTCCGGCTGGTTGAGGTCAGCACCAACGATTCCTGGGCGCGGGATGTGGGGGCAAGCTTCCTGCTCGGGCCAAATGGCGCTCTGGGCGGGGTGGATTGGCCCTTCAACGCCTGGGGCGGCCTCACCGGCGGGCTGTATTTCCCATGGGATCTGGACGATCAGGTAGCGGCGAAGATGCTGCAAATGGAGCGCGCCCAGCGCTTCCCCGCGCCGTTGGTCATCGAGGGCGGCGCCATTCACGTGGATGGCGAGGGCACGGTACTGGTGGTGGAGGAATGCGTCCTCAACGAAAACCGCAATCCGGATGTGAAGCGCCAGGACATGGAGCGGATGCTGAAGGATTATCTCGGCGCCAGCCACGTCATCTGGCTGGCTAATGGCGTGCCGGGCGATGAGACCAACGGCCATGTCGACAACCTCGCCTGCTTCATCCGCCCCGGCACGGTGCTGCTCACCTGGTGCGACGACCCGGCGGACCCGCATTACGCCGTCAGCCGTGACGCCGAAGCCCGGCTCAAGGGCGCGCGGGACGCCAAGGGCCGCGAACTCGTAATCGAGCGCATCCCCATGCCCACGCCGATGTTTTTCACGGCGGAGGAAGCGGCGGGCATCGACGCGGGCGGCAGCGGCATGAGCCGCGAGGCGGGTGAGCGTCTCGCCGCCTCTTACGTCAATTTTTATATCGCCAATGGCGCGATTATTGCTCCACGCTTCGGTGTGGAAACGGATGCGCCGGCGCGCGAGGTGCTGGCGCGGGCGTTCCCAGAGCGGGAAATCGTGATGGTGCCGGCGCGCGAGATTTTGCTCGGTGGTGGCAATATTCATTGCATCACGCAGCAGCAACCAGGGTTTTCAGGGTAATAAAAGGGGGATGGTGTGAGTACACAGTTAAAAGCAAATTCGCTGTCGTTTTTTGAATCGATCATCATGGGCGTGGCCGGCTCAGCGCCGGGTTTCTCCATTGCCGTGGCTATTGCCGGGCTGCTCGCCACGGCGGGCAAGGTCTCGCCCAATGCGCTGCTGATCTTCGCGGTGCCCATGCTCGGCATCGCCGTGGCGTATAAGGGCCTCAATAAAAAGATGCCCAATGCCGGTGCAGCCTATGAATGGACCAAATCCGTATTTGGCGGATTTTTCGGCTATTTCTCCGGCTGGGCGCTGCTCATTGCCGCCATGGTGTTTATGGTCACCGGCTCCGTGCCACTCGGCACCGCCACCATCGACCTGGTGGACCCCAGCCTCGCCAGCAATGTGTTTCTCACCACCGGCATCGGCGCGGTGTGGTTTCTCATCATCGGCCTCATCCTCATCTCGGGCATTGAGCTGACCAGCAAAATCCAGGTGGTGATGAGTTCCATCGAGCTTGGCATCCTGTTCGTCATCTCCATCGCCGCCTTCCTGCATAGCGGCACGGCGGGCGCGGTCTCGCCCTTTTCCTGGTCCTGGTTCGGTTTCAACTATCCGGCCGGCACCTTCGCCGCCTCCTCGCTGAGCGTCGTGTTTCTGTACTGGGGCTGGGACGTCACCAGCAATCTCTCCGAGGAAACCAAAGGCCACCCGAAGAACGATGCCGGCCAGGGCGGCTTCCTGAGCATCTTCATCACCATCGCCTCCTTTGTTGCCTTCACCGTGGCGGCGTTGATGATGTTCACGCTCTCCGATGCCTCCAACTTCTCGGACAACCTGATCTACCACGTCGCCATCGCTGCCGGGCTGGGCAAGACGGGCGGATACGCCGCCTCGCTGGTGCTAATCCTTTCCAGCGTCGCGACGCTGGAAACCACGATGCTGCAATTCTCCCGCACCCTGTTCGCCATGGGCCGGGATCGCGCGCTGCCGACCTATTTCGGCTCGGTGCATGAGCGCACGGTTACGCCGGTACGCACCATGTACCTGCTGCTGGCGGTTGGCTTGGTCATGATCTTCGCGTCCAGCTTCATGCCGTCTGTCTCCGTCATTCTGTCGTATTCCGTGAGCGCCATTGCCGTTCAGGTTTGCTATTACTACGGCCTTGCCGGTCTCGTCTGCGCCTGGGTGTACCGCGACAGCTACAAGACCTCGATAGGCACGTTCCTGCATTATGTCGTCTACCCGGCGCTCAGCGCCGTGACGCTCATCGGGCTGGGGCTGTACGCCATTTCCACTTTCGACACGCTTATCAAAGTGGTCGGCATCGGTGGTTTGGTCATCGGCATCCTGTTTTTCCGGCCGAAAGGGTATGCCCGCCACGGCGTCATCCCGGCGGAATAATGCCGAACCGACCGGGGCCGAGAGGCCCCGGTTTTTTTAGAATACCCTCCCTCAAGGAAGCCGCCGGTCTCCGCTCAAACGGGTGAAGATTTTTGTTCGGGCCCCTCCACCGCTGGCGGTGGAGGCAGGTCCAGGCGGAAGCTCTGGTGGGTATAGGGGATCTCGATCCCATCCTCGGCGAAACGCTTCTGCACGCGGGCATAGAATTCCCGTCGCACGGACCAATGCTGGCCGGGGCCGGTGCGGATTTGGCCGGTGATGGTAATGCCGAGCGTCCCGAATGAGTCGACACCAAAGAGTTGCAAATCGTCGCGCATCATCGCCCCCCAGGCGGCCTCTGCGCGCATGGTGCGGGCAATATCCGTGAGCACGGCGTTCACATGGTCGATGTTCTCGTGATAGCCAACGGTAATGGAAATCTCCGCATAGCCGAAATCCCGCGTCATGTTGGTGACGGTGGTGACGGCGGAGAAGGGGATGATGTTCACCGAGCCGTCGCCACCGCGCAGGCGGATGGTGCGGATGGACAGGCGCTCCACCGTGCCGGTCATGCTGGCCAGGGCAACGACATCGCCCACCTGCATCGCGTCCTCCAGCAGCAAGAACAAGCCGGTGATGACATCCTGCACCAGCTTCTGGCTGCCAAAACCCACCGCGATGCCGACAACGCCGGCGCCGGCGAAGAGCGGGGCCGCGTTGACGCCAATTTTCGCGAGGCAGATGAAGCCCGCGACAAGGGCAATCACCACCCCGATCGTGGCGCGCAGCATGGGCAGCAGTGTACGCAGGCGCGAGGCTTGGCGGACAAGCCCGCTGGCGGCCAGCCGGTCGATGCGCCCGTTCAGCCAGATATTCGTGGCTTCCCATAGCACCAGCGCCACTGCGATGGTGATGATGATGGCGACGAACGCATCCAGCAGGCTGCGGCTCAGCGGGTCATTCAGCAGCCAGCTGAAGGCATTCACCCCCCAGCCTTGCAGGATGAGCAGCACTATCAGCACGCCGATCACGGTCCGGATAAGGGCGCGGATGAGCGGGTTATAGGCTCGGGCGCGGGTCAGCAGCACTGGGTGTTGAGCGTCGGTGGCGGCGGGCAGGGCGTGCTCCAGCAGCAGGGCGCTGCCCACCCACGCCAGCCGGCCGGTGACCAGGGCCGCCAGCAGCACCAGCACCACGCGCAGCAGCACGCCGAAGGCGTTGTGCACACCACCGGCCCAGGCGGTCCACAGCGCCAGCACATAGAACAGGGCGAAGTAATGCCAGATACCCCCGAGCCGGCGGCGGAACCGGGCGAGGGTGCCACTGGCCTCCGGGCTGCCGGCGATCCAGCCCCCGACCAGGAGGCGGCATTGCCAGATGCAGACGGCGATTTCGGCGTAAATGACGAGGGCGATGAAGCGGATCAGCACATCCATGCCATCCTGCGAGAGGCCCAGGATGACGGTGACCGAGGTTATGCAGTAGCCCACAAAGCCTGTGCCCAGCAGCACCAAGGCGCGGTGCATGAGTATTGCGGCGCGTGGGCTGGGCATGGCGATGAGGCGCAGGCTGGGTGCGGTGGGGGCAAGGAGGAAGCGCAGAACTTCCAGCGAGGCGCGAAGGACCAGATAGCCGTTGGCGATGCCGATGACAGCGAGATGCGCGGCGTGGCTGGTAATCAAGCCGTTGGCGATAAGCACCTGCAGCGTGACGACGAAGCCCGCCAGCGGCAGCAGCGCCAGCGCGAAGGAGAGCAGCGCGAAGGTTACGCGCCGCGCCCAGCCCCGCAGGGAGACGCGCCGTTCCTGCGGTTCTTCCGTCGCGCCCGTTGCGGCATCCGCCAGCCCCTGCTCATCCGCGTCGGGCAGAAACTCCTCCT
>JAQUAC010000122.1 GCA_028687415.1 Acidocella sp.
TGGCTACCGCCGCACCGGCACGGTGATGGAGGCGGGGGAGTTCTCGCTGCGCGGCGGGATTATCGACGTATTCCCGGCGGGCGAGGCCGCCCCGGTGCGCATCGATATGTTTGGCGATACCATCGAGAGCATCAAGCGCTTCGACCCTGAGACCCAGCGCTCGGGCGAGGCGCTGCCGCGGCTGGATTTCCACCCGGCTTCGGAGGTTGCGTTCGACAGCGCCTCCGTGGCCCGCTTCCGCACCCATTGGCGCGAGCTGTTTGGACCCAAGGCGGTGGAAGACCCGCTTTACGTGTCGGTCACGGAATCGCACCGGCATCCGGGCATCGAGCATTACGGCCCGCTCTTCGCGGAGAGCATGGAGACGGTGTTCGACTATGTGCCCAACGCCTCCATCAGCCTTGACCATCAGGCCGAATCGGCTGTGGAGGCGCGGCTGGAGCTGGTGGCGGACCATTACGCCGAGCGCCGCGCCCCGGCGCGGGCGGGCGAGCCGATCTACCGGCCCATTCCACCCGGCATGCTGTATCTGGACCGCGAGGGCTGGGATGCGGCGCTGAAGCGCGGGCCGTGTTTTGAACTCACCCCCTTCGGCAAACCCGATGGCGGCGCCCAAGGCGTGGATATCGGTGGCCGTCCGGGCCCCATTCTCACCGGCCAGCCGCTGGCGGCACTGGACGCTTTTACCGAGCTGAAAACCAAATGGGCAGCCTCTGGCCGCACCATCATCCTCGCCGCCTGGAGCTTCGGCTCGCGTGAGCGGCTGACGCTGATGCTGCGCGAGCATGGCACCAAGGATATTCACCCCATAACCACGGCGGACGAAGCCCGCGCTCTGCCCAAAGGCAGCGTGGCGCTGGCGGTGTTGCCGCTGGAGCGGGGGTTCCTCACGGACCGCCTCGCCGTGGTGGCGGAGCAGGATTTGCTGGGCAGCCGCATCGCCCGCCCGCCGAAGCGCAAGAAGCGCGCGGACCAGTTCATCGCCGACGCCACCGAGATTGAGGATGGCGATCTGGTGGTGCATCAGGACCATGGCATTGGGCGCTATGCCGGGCTGGAGACCGTAACCGTGAACGGCGCGGCGCATGACTGCCTGAAACTGCTCTACGATGGCGGGGACAAACTGTTTCTGCCGGTGGAGAACATCGATCTCCTCTCGCGCTTTGGCCAGGAAGGCGACGGCGTTGCTTTGGACAAGCTTGGCGGGGCTTCCTGGCAGGCCCGCAAGGCCAAGGCCAAGAACCGCATTCAGGATATGGCGGCGGGGCTGATCCGCATTGCCGCCGAGCGGCAGATGCGCGAGGCCCCGATATTGGCCGCTGATGAGGGTGCCTTCGCCGAATTCTGCGCCCGTTTCCCCTACACCGAGACGGAGGACCAGGCGAAAGCCATTTCTGACGTGCTGGAGGATTTCGCCACCGGCAGGCCGATGGACCGGCTGATCTGCGGCGATGTCGGCTTCGGCAAGACCGAGGTGGCGCTGCGCGCCGCGTTCGTGGCCGCGATGGCGGGCTCCCAGGTGGCGGTGGTGGTGCCCACCACGCTGCTGGCGCGGCAGCATTACCGGGCGTTCTCCGCGCGCTTCGCCGGGCTGCCGGTGAAAGTGGCGCAGCTCTCGCGCATGGTCACGGCCAAGGAGGCCGCCGCCGTGCGCGCCGGGCTGGCTTCGGGTGAGATTTCCATCGTTATCGGCACGCATGCGCTGATGGCCAAGACCGTGGAGTTCGCTGATCTCGGGCTGGTGATCGTGGACGAGGAGCAGCATTTCGGCGTGGCGCATAAGGAGCGGCTGAAGCAGCTTAAAGCCGACGTGCATGTGCTGACCCTGACCGCCACCCCCATTCCGCGCACGCTGCAACTCGCCCTTACGGGGGTGCGCGATCTCTCGCTCATCACCACCCCCCCGGTGGACCGGCTGGCCGTGCGGACATTCATCATGCCGTTCGACAGCCTTGTCATCAAAGAGGCCATTGCGCGCGAGAAATTCCGGGGTGGGCAGATTTTCTGCGTGGTACCGCGCATTGAGGATCTGGAGCCGATGGCGGCGCGGTTGCGCGATATCGTGCCCGATTTGCGCACGGTGATGGCACATGGGCGGCTGGCCGCCACCGAGCTTGAACGCGTGATGACCGAGTTCGGCGAAGGCAAGTATGACGTGCTGCTGGCCACGAATATCGTGGAGAGCGGGCTGGACATGCCGGCGGTGAACACGCTGATCATCTACCGGGCGGACATGTTCGGTCTTGCCGGGCTGTACCAGCTGCGCGGGCGCGTGGGGCGCGGCAAGCAGCGCGGCTACGCGTACCTCACTTGGCCGCCGCACCACCGGCTCTCCGCCGCCGCCGAAAAGCGGCTGGAGGTAATGCAGACGCTCGACACGCTGGGCGCGGGCTTCACTCTGGCCAGCCACGATCTCGACCTGCGCGGCGCCGGGAACCTGCTGGGCGACGAACAGTCCGGGCATATCCGGGAAGTCGGCATTGAGCTGTACCAGCAGATGCTGGAGGACGCGGTGCACGCCATCCGCGCCAAGGCCAAGGACAAGCCGCCGGTGGAGCGGGACTGGACGCCGAACATCAATCTCGGCCTGCCGGTGCTCATCCCCGAGACCTATGTTACCGACCTGCCGGTGCGGCTGGGGCTTTACCGGCGTATCGGCGCGCTGATCTCGGACGCCGAGAGCGAGGCGCTGGCCGCCGAGCTGGCGGACCGTTTCGGCAAGTTGCCGCCCGAGGTGGAGAATTTGCTGGAGACCGTGGCGCTGAAGCGCGCCTGCCGCGAGGCCGGGGTGGAAAAACTGGACGCCGGGCCGAAGGGCATGGTCATCGCCTTCCGCAAGAATGACTTCGCCAACCCCGCTGGGCTGATCCAGTGGATCGGCACCAAAGGCGGGCTGGTGAAGCTACGCCCAGACCAGAAGCTGGTGGTGGCGCGGGATATGGATGGGGCGGCGCGCGTGGGCATAGCGCGGGACGTGCTGGGCAATCTGGTGCGGCTGGCGAAACCGCAGGCGGCGTGAAGGCGTTTGCCCCGGCGGGTTGATCCTGGCCTGGGGCGAGACCAAGCTGGACAAAAGGCTTCACCGGAGATGAAACGCCCAATGACACAGAACGCCCCCGCCGCGCCTGCTCAAGCGGAGCGCTCACTCTGGGCTCGGCTGAAGCATCCGCTCTCGCTCATCGGGCCGGGGCTGATTACGGGCGTGGCGGATGACGACCCCAGCGGCATTGCCACCTACTCCCAGGCCGGAGCGCAGTTCGGGCTCAACATGCTCTGGACCATGCCGCTGGCGTTTCCGCTCATGTCGGCCATCCAGTGCATGTGCGCGCAGCTTGGGCGCGTAACCGGGCGGGGGCTGGCGGCCAATATGCGGGCAGCATTTCCGCGCCCGCTGGTGCTGGCCATGGTGGCGCTGCTGCTCATTGCCAACACGCTCAACATCGCGGCGGATGAGGCCGCCATGGGCGCTACCGCCGGGATGGTTACCGGGGTGGACCGGCATATCATGACGGTGGGTTTCGTGATTCTCACGTTACTGCTGCAGATTTTCGTGCCGTATCATCGTTATGTGTATTTTCTGAAATGGCTCACCTTCTCGCTGCTGGCCTATGCCTTGGTGCTGTTCACCGTGCATGTGCCCTGGGGGCAGGTGGTGCTGCGCACGCTGGTGCCGCAATTCACCCCCAACGCGCAGGCCGCCACCATGGTGGTGGGTGTGTTCGGCACCACTATCAGCCCGTATCTGTTTTTCTGGCAGGCCTCCGAGGAGGTGGAGGACATGAATAAGGATGGCGGAAGTCCGCTGCTGCGCGCCGATGCCATCACCGCAGCCACCGAGTTGCGGCGCATACGCTGGGATACGTGGAGCGGCATGTTTTACTCTAACATCACCGCCTTCTGCATCATTTTGGCTACGGCGGTGACGCTGCATGTTGCTGGCATCACGGATATTGAGACCGCCGCGCAAGCCGCCAGCGCGCTGCGGCCGCTGGCGGGGCCGTTCGCTTATCTGCTCTTTGCGCTCGGCATTATCGGGGTGGGGTTGATCGGCGTGCCGGTACTGGCGGGCTCCGGCGGTTATGCCATGGCGGAAGTCATGGGCTGGCGCTGGGGGCTGGAGCGGAAGGTGGCGGAGGCGCGCGGGTTTTACACTGTCATCGCGGTGAGTGTGCTACTGGCCGTGGCCATTCAGTATTCGCCCATCAACCCAATGAAGGCGCTGTTCTGGAGTGCTGTCATCAACGGCGTCGTCGCGGTGCCGCTGATGGCGATGCTCATCATTCTGGTCTCCAGCAAATCGGTCATGGGCGCGCATAAATCCAGCAGGGTCTTGATCGTGCTGGGTTGGATCACGACCTTGCTGATGGGCGGCGCGGCGGTGGGTATGTTCATCTCCGGCTAGCCACGGGAGACACAAGGAATGGATTTAGGTCTTAACGGCAAACTGGCGCTGGTGACGGGCAGCACGGCGGGCATTGGCCATGCCATAGCCGCCACCTTGGCTAAGGAGGGCGCGCGGGTCATCATCACCGGCCGTAAGCAGGCGGCGGTGGACACTGCGGTGGCGGCGCTGAAGGCCGAGGGCGCGGATGTGCTGGGCTTCGCGGGAGACCTTGCCGACGCGGCCACGGCGGAGGCGCTGGCCAAGGCGCATCCGGGCGTGGAAATTCTGGTGAACAATCTGGGCATCTATGAGCCGAAAGCCTTTGAGGATATCCCCGACGAGGATTGGCGGCGGTTCTTCGAAGTCAACGTGCTGAGCGGCATCCGCCTCTCGCGCCTGTATCTGCCGGCCATGAAGGCGGCGAACTGGGGGCGGATCATTTTTATTTCCAGCGAGAGCGGATTCCAGATCCCGGCCGAGATGATCCATTACGGCGTGACCAAGAGCGCGCAGGTGGCGGTGGCGCGCGGGCTGGCGGAGGAAGTGGCGGGCACTGGCATCACCGTGAACAGCGTGCTGCCTGGGCCGACGAAATCGCGTGGTGTTGACGAGTTCGTCGGCGCGCTGGCCAAGGAGGAGGGCGTGTCTTTCGAGGAGTTCGAGAAGAGATTCTTCACCGAAATCCGCCCCACCTCGCTGATCAAGCGCTTCGCCAGTACGGAGGAAGTGGCGAGCTTGGTGGCTTACGTTGCCAGCCCGCTTGCCTCGGCCACCACCGGGGCAGCGTTGCGGGTGGAAGGCGGTATTATTAAAAGCGCGTTCTGATTAGAGCGACTTCCAGAATTCAACGGTGCAGCTGATCGGCGTCGGCGTGTTGGGGTGGTTGTTGGCCTCCACATCCGCCGCGCCCTGCCCGGTGGCGCCAGCTTGGCCGATGGTGTTGATGACGCCATAAATAGGCCCGGAATTACCCCCGGCGATGGATGACGCTGTTTTCGAGACTTTGTATTTCTCCAGCGCCTGGCAGGCATTGGTGCTGCCCCCCATGATCATGGGCACGGCAAAAAACGCCACGATCAAGATGGCGACTGCGGCTAATATTATTTTCATGGCTTAAATCCTATGGTTTTTGAATGCCGCTCCCGGCCCCCACGTATAGTGAGATGGCGCGGTGCCAGAGGAAGCGCAAATGAAATAATGTTAAATGCCGAGCCGCGCGGGCTCAGCGTACCGCCATTTTCGAGAACAAATTCAACATGATGACCCCGGCCATGATGAGCGCGACACCGACCAGCCCCGGCAGGTCCACCGCCTGACGGTAGTAATAATACCCAACCGCAACGATAAGCACCATGCCGATGCCGCACCACAACGCATAAGCCGGCCCCAGCGGAATGCTGCGCACGGCGATGGAGAGGCAATAAAAGCTGAGGCAATAGCCCAGAATCACGATGACCGAAGGCAGCGGGCGCGTGAAGCCGTTACAGGTCTTGAGGGCTGAGGTCACGGTAACCTCAGCAAAAATCGCCACCAGCAGGAATACGTACGGCACTCAGAAATCCGTGCAGCGGCCGTTTTTCTCCCAATCGCCATAGCGGGTGGGCTCGGGGCCTTTTGGTCCGCCGATTTCGCGCGGCATTTTCACGGGTTCGGGCTTCTGCGTTACTGGCTGGGTCTTGGGCTCTTCAGGGGTCTTTTCCATGCCGCCCACTGTAAGCGATTTGCGTTTATTGTGAAGCCGCCGCCTGCGCCTGAGCTATGCGCTGCACATCCAGCGGTCGCCAGGAGGCATCGGCGGGCGCATGAGCCAGGGATTGCTGGAACAGCGCCAGGGCCTCGGGCGTGATCGTCCCGGCCCGTTCGGAGAGCGCTTCCGCCAGATATGCCTGAGCCTGGCTGGCGTTCGGGGAAGCGGGGTCAACGGTGGCGAGATGCGTGCGCAGCAGGATGATGAAGCGGTCCAGCTTCGCGGTCTCCGCCGCCTGCTTGGCCATGAGCTGCGCGTGCGGTTCGGAGGGCATGGTGGGCGTGCTGCCGGGCAGATACAGCCCGAAAGCCATGATCGGCAGAATGATGATGGTGGCGATGAGCAGCAGCTTCGCGTTGCCGTCCAGCACAGGGGTGGTGAACTGGTCGGCGGTGAGCAGGCGGCGCTCCACCTCCAGCTTTGCAGCCTTATACTCGGTCTCGCCGATGCGGGCATCGTCGAGGTCTCGCTGCAACTCGGTGAGCTGGGCGCGGTGCAGTGCCATGGCGGCCTCGCGCCGGTTCTGCACGTGCTTGGGGGTTCGGAAGGCGAAAGCCAGAGGCAGCGTCAGAGCCAGGATCAGGCCCAGCATGGCAAGGAGGATCATTCTTTGAGCAACTCATCCAGCCGGGTGCGCTCGGCT
>JAQUAC010000123.1 GCA_028687415.1 Acidocella sp.
TGAAATCGGCTTTGAGGACGGCAGCACCATATCCCTGCCGGCTGAGTTTCTGCGCGTGCAGTCGCTGTCCGCATCGGGGCGGGCGGAGCTGGTTTCCGGCAAAAGGCTGGTCAGCATTATCGCCGCGGAACCCATAGGCAATTACGCGTTACGGTTGAGATTCTCCGACGGTCACAATACGGGTGTATATTCTTGGGACTATTTGCGCCAATTGGATCGCGAATATAACATACGCTGGCGGCGCTATTTGCATCTGCTGGAGGAAACCGGTCTCAGCCGGGAATAAAAATATGGAGCCTGAAACCGAGCCGGTTGTCTCCGAGGGGCGGATGCGGTTGACCGCGGTCATTGTGGCCACGGCGCTGTTCATGCAGAATCTCGACTCTACCGTCATCACCACGGCGCTGCCGGCGATGGCGCGAAGTTTCCATGCCAAGCCGCTGCACATGAGTGTGGCGCTGACCTCCTATCTTATCAGCCTTTCTGTATTCATCCCCGCCAGCGGCTGGGTGGCGGACCGTTTTGGTACCCGGCATGTATTCCGTGGCGCAATCGTCATCTTCACCCTCAGCTCGGTACTGTGCGGCCTTTCTCCGAATCTTGCCGTGCTGGTGCTGGCGCGCGTGGTGCAGGGGCTGGGCGGGGCGATGATGCTGCCCGTGGGCCGGTTGCTGCTGCTGCGCTCGGTCTCCCGCACGCAGATGGTCGCCGCCATGTCATGGCTCACCATGCCGGCGCTCATCGGGCCGATTCTCGGCCCGCCGCTCGGCGGCTTCATCGTCTCTTATTTCTCCTGGCGCTGGGTGTTCGAGATCAACGTGCCCATAGGCATCGCCGGGGTTATCGCCGTCTCGATGTTTATTCCGGACGTGCGGGAGCCGGACCGTGGCGGGCGGCTGGACCTCTCTGGGCTGGTCTTTTCCGGCTTCGCCATGGCAGCGCTGATGGCCACGTTCGAAACCGTCGGGCGTAATCTGGTGCCGCTCTCCTGGACGATCTGCGTCTTCTGTGCCGGAAGCTGCTCCATGCTGCTCTATGTCCGGCATGCCCGCCGGGTGGAGCATCCGGTGCTGGACCTCTCGCTGTTCGCCATCCCCACCTTCGCCAGCTCCGTACTCGCGGGCAGCCTGTTCCGCATCGCCGTAGGAGCCATGCCCTTCCTGCTGCCGCTCATGCTCCAGCTCACTTTCGGCTACTCCCCCATGCAGAGCGGCTTTGTCACTTTTTCCGCCTCCGCCGGTGCACTGTTCATGAAACCGGCGATCAAGTTCGTGCTGGCCCGGTTCGGCTTCCGCGACGTGCTGACCTGGAACGGCTTCATCGCCGCCAGCATGATGGGCGCCTACGCCACGTTTCAGCCAAGCTGGCCCTCGCTGGTGATGAACGTCATCATCTTCATCACCGGCTTCTTCCGCTCGCTGCAATTCACTGCGTTCAACACGCTGGCCTACGGCGAGATTCCGCGCGCCCGCATGTCCGCCGCCACCACGCTCTACACCACAATGCAGCAGCTCAGCCTGACACTCGGTATCGTCACCGGCGCGAGCATCCTTGAGCTTTCAACCATGCTCGGCCACCACGCGACAGCTTTGCGCGTGGATTACGCCATCGCCTTCATAGGTGTCAGCGCCATCGCCATGATCGCCGTGCCCCTAACGGCGCGGCTGCACCCGGATGCCGGGGAGAGCATCAGCGGCCATCATCATGATCATCATCATCACGATACCCATCACCATTAAAAACTGCCTCAGACCTCGAAGCTGAGCGTCTCCGGCCAGCTCGGGGCGGTCATGGCGCGGGGCATATGGATGCCGCATTCGGTCTTGGCCTTGCCCGCCCAGCGGCCGGAGCGCTTATCCTGGCCGGGCAGGGGCTTATGCGTGCAGGTGGCGCAGCCGATGGAGGTATAGCCCTCCGCCTGTAACGGATGGCGCGGCAGATCATGTGCGTCGAAATACGCTTCCAGCTCCGCCTCGCTCCAGAACGCCAGCGGGTTCACGGTAATGCGCCCGTCCGCTCCGGTCTCCACTTGCTCCAGCCGCGCGCGTGTGCCGGACTGGCTGCGCTTGCGCCCGGTGATCCAGGCGTCGAAATTCACCAGCGCCTCGTCCAGCGGGTTGGTCTTGCGGATGGCGCAGCAAAGGTCGGTATCCTTCTCCCAAAGCCTGTCATCCGGGTCATAGGCGGCCAGCTGCGCGCCGCTGGGGCGGATGGAGCGCACATCCGTCAGGCCCAGCCGTGCCACCAGCTCGTCGCGGTAGGCCAGGGTCTCGGAGAAGAGCTTGCCGGTATCCAGAAAGATGACGGGCAGGGATTTGTCGATCCCCGCCACCATGTGCAGCAGCACGGCGGATTCGGTGCCGAAGGAGGAGACCAGGGCAATCTTGCCTTTATAGGCGTGCATGATGGCATCGTGCAGCACGGTCTCGGCGGTGGGGTGGAGCATATCGAGCATAGCGTGCGGTTCCTTGGCCGGCGGACCGGCTCTGACATCGTGATGGCAGGAGGGAAGGGGATCAATCCGGTTTTGGGCAGGAGAGCCAACAGCGCTCTTCGACAATGCCGTCAATCCGCCGTGCCGCCTCAGCCAGGGACAGGTTTTCCGCCCGCCAGCTCCGGCGTAGCGCCGCGATCTCGGCTACCCGCTCAGCCCAGGCGGCGGGGAAGCAGCGCTCCAAATTGCGGCGTATGGCCCCGGCCAGCCCCGGCGCCGCGCCGCCGGTGGAAACCGTGAGCAGCAGATCGCCCCGGCGCAGCTCGGCCATGGCGTGGAAGTCGCAATAGGCGGGCTCGTCCTCCACATTCACCAGCACCCGGGCGCGGCGAGCGGCTTCGGCCAGGGGGACAAATTGTTCAAGACTCAGCCCGGCGATCCAGAGGACATGCAACCGGCCAATCTCCGCCTCGCTGGGCAGGAAGGGGCGCAGATCGTTCCCCGCCTCGGCGGCCAGGGCACCAGCCTCTGGCGTGTATACGGCCAGCCTTGTGGCCCCGGCGCGGCGCAAGGCACGCAGCCGCCGCAGCGCGGGAGCCCCCGCCCCGGCAAGGGCGAGTTCCGTACGGTCCGGGTCTAGGGCCAGGGGTATCATGTGAACTTAGAAGATGATTTTTTTGAAAAGTGCAATAACTGAGAAAAAATAATGAGTTTTTACTATTCAGGGCCTGAATGGCGGAAAAATTCCCCTGGTTTTAACCGCGTTGGCGCAAACGCAAACCCACGTTTTATCTATTGAAATACTGCGCTTATCTAAATCTGCGTGTCGCTGATCGCCAGCTCCATGCTGAACACGGTGCCACGCGGCCCGGTCCGCTCCAGCACCAGATCCCCGCCATGGGCGCGGAT
Organism: Acidocella sp.; assembly: GCA_028687415.1. Classification (GTDB taxonomy): domain Bacteria; phylum Pseudomonadota; class Alphaproteobacteria; order Acetobacterales; family Acetobacteraceae; genus Acidocella. The sequence continues at coordinate 3,344 of JAQUAC010000123.1, forward strand.
AAGGTCGCGCGCGATGGCCAGCCCCAGCCCCGTGCCGCCATATTTGCCCGAGGTGGTAAAGGGCTTGAACAAATTATCCTGCACGCGCAACGGCAGACCAGGGCCATCATCGGCCACGCGCATGCGGGTGATACCGTTCTGTGTCATTGTGCTCACCTTTATGGTCTGTGCCCCAGCTTCAGCGGCATTGCGCATCAGGTTCACCAGCACGCGATAGATCTGTGCGCGGTCCAGCGCCAGGATCAGGTTTTCCGGCACCAGATTCTCCACCACCACGCCGTCATCATCCGGGCAGATAACGCTCACGCTCTCCTCCACTAGCCCGTGCAAATCCACGGCGCTGCGGATGATCGGCGGCGGCCCCTCGCGCGCGAAATCCACCGTGCGCGTGACCAGCTGTGCCGCGTGCTCCACGGCGGGGATGAGCGTGCGCGTGGCACGCTGCACCACCGGGTCGTTCACGGTTTGCAGCCGGTCGGCCACCAGTAGCGCCGAGCTGAGGATATTGCGCAGGTCGTGGCTGATCTTGGCCACGGAGGTGCCGACGGCGGCGAGCCGCGCATTACGCCACAGGGCGGCGCGCAGTTGCTCTTGCATCACCTTCAGCTCTCGGGCGGCGCCGGAGACCTCATTTCCCCGTCGCCCCGCCAGCCAGGAGAGATCACTTTCTTCCTCATGTTCCGGATCTTCCCGGAAATTGATGATGCTGGCGGTGATGATGCGCATCGGCCGCACCAGCAGCCGGTCCAGCACCGTGAAGATCAGCAGCCCGGTGACCAGCGCGACGATGATCGTGATCATGAATTCATGAATGGCGTATTGGCGTAGAATGTTGTTGAGCGTGGTCTCGTTGACGACGGCAGAGATCACCGCCCCCGGCTCCAACGGGCTGGAGCCGGTGACATCCATGTAATGCCCTCCGAACCCGGCGACGCGCAGCATCGCGCGCCAGGTGCTGTAGAGCAGTGTCTCGTTGGTGAGCTGAATATGCCGGTCCAGCGGTGGCAGTGCTTGGGCGGTTTGCAGGTGCAGTGGCGGCTGGCCCGGCATGGTCAGCGTAATCGCCTCGACTCCCGCGAAATCCAGCAGGGTCTCGGTTTGTGCCTGGGTCAGCGGTGCCGCGCCTGCATTGGCCAGGGCATAGATGACAAGATGCGCGTGGGTGATGCGCTCAGAGAGCCAGTCCTGGCGCTCACGCCCCAAGCCTGGCAGCAGCACCGCCACTTCTATAACCAGGATGACCAGCACGGTGAACCACAGCACCCGCCCGGAGAGCGTGTCTCCGAACAGCTCAAAACGGGTTCGGCGCAGCCGTGAGATACGCTGTAATGCGTTCATGCGTCCGGCAGGCTGGCTTCCGCCGCGCCGCGGCCAGCTATGAATAGAACTTCGAGAAAGTTCCGCTCGGTGTTCATTTTGGAGGTCAGCGGGTGCTTGCCCAGCGCGTCATCGGCCAGCACCTCCTGCAATTTCGTATGTCTGGGCAGTAGGGCAAGCTCGGCGTCCAGCGGCGCCTGGAAGGCGATCTCGTGCAGCCGGTGCACGATATCCGCGGTGGTGTTGGGCACGCCCTGGCGCCGGCGCGGCTGCGCGCGGATGAGCACCAGCTTGTCCGGCCGGGGGGTGAGCACTGGAGCCAGAGGCGGGTTACAGGAATAACCGCCATCCCAGTAATGCCGCCCGTTAATCTCCACCGCCGGGAACATCATCGGGATGCAGGCGGAGGCGAGCAATACGTTCACGCTGATCTGTTCGTTGCTGAAAACTTTCGCCTCGCCGGATTCGACGTCGGTGGCGCCCACGTAAAGCCGCGGCGCGGAGGGGTGGCGGATTGCCTCCAGGTCCAGCAGCTCTTTCAGCAGCGGCGCCAGCGGGTTCTGCCCCAGCGGGTTGAGTTGGCCTGGGCTGAACATGCGCAGCGCCTGGGTCAGGCCGCTCCAGGCCAGCTCGTTGCCGAACTCCATTCCCTTATCCCAGCCCCACATCCAGTCCAGCGCAGAGGACATGCCGTTGAAGATATGGGCCTCGCCGACGCGCTCCCATAGTGTGCGTATCGAGGCTCGCGCCCCTTCGGCGCCACCGCGCACAAGGCCCTGCACCGCCATGGCGGCGGTCACCGCGCCGGAGGAGACGCCGGTGACGGCGGAGAACTCCAGCCCGTTCTCCAGCAGCAGGTCGAGGGCGCCCCAGGTGAAGGCGCCGTGCGCGCCACCACCTTGCAGGGCCAAGGAAATCCGGGGAGTCGTCTGATGGGGGATGAGCATGTGCATAAGCTGCCTCTTGTCGGGCTTCACGGCAAGCTGTGTCCCGATTCGGGTCTAGCCCGGCGGCGGAAATCCCAAGCCCGCAGCCACACGATTCCAGGCGTTGATGGTGGCGATCACAAGGGTGAGGGCGGTGATTTCCGTCTCGGAGAATTCATCCGTGAGGGCGGCGCGCCCGGCCTCCAGCCCGGAGCCTGGGGCGGTCAGCTGCTCCGTCCAGGCCAGGGCAGCCTGCTCCCTCGCCGAGAACACCCCGGCATCGCGCCACACCGCCACCAGGTCCAGTTTGCGCGGTTCAACTCCCAGCTTACGCGCCGCGTTCAGGTGGAATTGTGTGCAGAAGGCGCAGCCATTCATCTGTGAGGCGCGGATTTTCATTAGCTCGATGAGCCCCTTATCCGTCAACCCCGCGCTCGCCGCCTGGCTCAGGGTCCGCAATCCGGCCAGCGCCTCAGGGGCCGCCTGGGTGAATGCCTCGAAGGTCATTAGCCTGTGTCTCCATCGCTTATTCCGCCTAAATATACAGCCGCATAGCGGCGGCTGGGCAAGCCGCATTGACGCGAAGCCGTTCCCCCGCCTATATCGCGCCATCGCGCCAAACCGGGGACGGTTGGGCCGCATCGCTATTTTTGTTTTTCGCCGGAGTGAATTACCGTGAAACGGACCTACCAACCTTCCAAACTTGTCCGCAAGCGCCGGCATGGCTTCCGCGCCCGCATGGCAACCGTTGGCGGCCGCAAGGTCATTGCCAACCGCCGTGCCAAAGGCCGCGCCAAGCTCTCCGCCTGATTTTAGCGCCCCGCCCGCACCGGGAGGAGGTCGACATGGCTGCCTTGACACCACCTGAGAGGTTCAAGCACCGCGCCGATTTTCTGCGTTTAGCGGCGCGGGGCAAAAAAATCGTCAGGTCCGGCTTCGTCATGCAGGCGCTGCGCGATGGTGCAGCGCCCGATCTGCGTCTCGGCTTCACCGCCACCAAAAAGATCGGTAATGCGGTCATCCGCAACCGGGCGAAACGGCGGCTGCGTGAAGCAGCACGGCTCAACCTGGCGGCGTTGGAGCTGCCTGGCGTCGAGCTGGTGCTGATCG
>JAQUAC010000124.1 GCA_028687415.1 Acidocella sp.
CATCGTCATCGCCAGCTGGGCCGTCACCCTCATCCGCGACACCGGCGCCATCCTGCTTGACATGACGCCGGACAGGCACACGGCCGCACATATCCGCGAGAAGCTGGAAGCGGATGGCGATTATTTGTCGGATTTTCACATCTGGCGGCTTGGCCCCGGCCATCTCGGCGTCATTATGCAGGTGCACACCGCCACCAGCCGGGATTCCGCCTATTACCGTGCCCAGCTTGAGGAATTCCCCTCTCTCTCACATATCACCGTGGAGGTCCGGCAGATCTGATGCCGCATACTGAAATCCTTACCGCCGCCGCCGATCTCATCATCGCCTTTGAGGCCAATGACCGCGCCGGCTATTTCGCCGCCTTCGCCCCAGAGGCCAGCTTCATCTTCCACAATGTGGACCGCGTGCTGGCCAGCCGCGCCGAGTATGAGGCCGAGTACGATTCCTGGGTCCGCGAGGACGGGTTCCAGGTGCTGGAATGCACTTCCACCTGCCAGAATGTGCAGGTCTACGGCGACACCGCCATATTCACCCACCAGACTTTCACTGTCATCCTCACGCATGACGGTGAAAGCACGGCGCGTGAACGCGAGACCATCATCTTCCACAAAACCAGCAACGGCTGGCAGGCCGTGCATGAACATCTCTCCCTGCTGCCGGAGTAGGCAGCGCGCCAGTGAATGCCTATATTGAGTTTGCAAGCAGGAGATCTCTCATGAGCATCGCCCATTACAAAATCGTACCGCATGACGGTGGCTGGGCCTACACGCTGGACGGCGTGTTTTCCGAAACCTTCACTACGCATGATCTAGCCTTGGCCGCCGCACGCCGCGTGGCGCGGGAGCAGCGCGTGCCGGGTGAAAGCTGTCACATTCACTACCAGACGCCGGACGGCGCCTGGCATGATGAGGATGTGCTCGGCATCGACCGCCCGATTGTGGAGATCAAAGGCTAGAACCGTCACCTACCCGGCGCACGCGCAGCGCCTCGGGCCGAAAATCCTCCGGCGCCGTGAAGCTGAAATGGCAACGCCCGGCGCCGATCCCGGCTTCGTGCAGATCGGCCCGGTAGTCGCAAGCCAGCACTCGTCCCAAAACCCGCTCAGCAGCGGAAAGCTCAAGCAATTGCGGCAGCTCCGGCCAGGTCAAATCCTGCGCCCAGCCCTCCACAAGCCGCCCGGCGGCAATATCCACAACTCCGCGCAACGCCCCCGGCTCCGCCAACCCCGCCGCCCGCGCCACCACCGGGGCCAGCACCGCCGCCAGTTCCGGGCCGCGCGTGGGCCTTGGTGCGCATAGCACCGGCTCCTCCGGCGCCACATGGTCCGGGTACAAGGCGTAAAATGTCTCCGCGTTATGGAAGCGCCCGCGCAACCCTGCGGCATCGGCAAAACTCTCGCTCCACGCCCCCTCAGCCAGCACGCAATCATGCTGGCCGAACTCCATCAGGTAATAATCCAGAGGGCCTGTGCGTTCATCCTGCGTCACGGTCACGCCGTTCAGCAGCGCCGCAGCCAGCACCAGCCGCCCCTCCAGCAGCATTGAGTGCCCCGGCGACACAAACAAATCCCGCCATGGTCGCCCACCCCCCAGCGTCCCGGCTCGAATGCGTACCGGCAAAACCCGTCTATCGGCCGTACGCGAAAAACTCTGCCGCCCGATCCATTTGATCCTCCGCATCCCGCCGGACTGCACCGGCAGCTCATCGCCGATGCATAGCGCCTCCACCGGCACCTCACCTTGCGCGGTCATGATCCTGGTGCCACGCAGATAACAGATGACGATCTGCGTGCCCGCCGCCACCGCGCTGATGGTGAATGGCTCCGACGCCACCGCCAGGGTCTCCGTGACTGTGCCATCGCTCAACACCAGCCCGGTCCCCGCCACATAAGCATCACTGGTGGCGGTGAAACCGCCCAACACCAGCGTATCCGCGCCGCTGAAGCCAATAATGCTCTGCCCCGCCGCCAGCTCCGCCGCGTCACCCTCCAGCGTCCAGGCCGCGCCTTGAGCAAAGGCAATCTCTGAGAACCCGGAGAAACTCCCGCCCATATTCAGCGTGCCATCGCCAGCCTCGAGCGCCAGCGTGCCCGCCACCGTGGCATGATCCACCACCGCGCCGTAAAATACCGCGCCCGGCGCCACCTCCAATAGGCTCGCGGAAAACCCCATATAGACCGCGAACGTCCCCGACACCGTGCCCGCATTCACCAGCACGCCCCCGGCGATATCCACGCCAACCTGCTCGCCTTGAATGACGCCGGTATTGGTCAGCAGCCCGGACTGTTCCACCACCGCCGCGTTGCCAATAATGGTGCCACTGTTCTGCGCCGTGCCTGTGCCGATATCCAGGCCGACGCGCTGCGGCTCCCCGCCGCTGATGACGCCATAATTCCTCAGCAAACCGGTATAGAGATCCACCCCGGCATCCAGGCCTCGCACCCAGGCCCAGCCGCCGCCCGTCCCGCCAGAGATGCTCCCCTGGTTCACCATCACGCCGCCGATCTGGAGCACTCCGGCACCGCCAGCATTACTCCCCGCCCCGCCGACCACAATCGCCTGGTTGAGGAAATAGGAGTCCGACGCGACCACCCCCACGCCGCCATCATAGGCCGCGCCGCCGGTAATCCGCCCGGTGTTCGCCAGCACCGCCGCACTTGCGGCTACGCCGCTACCGCCATCCAGCTTGTATCCGGTAGCATCGCCACCGCCGATGCTTCCCGCATTCGCCAACGCCCCGCTAGCCAGCGACACCCCCGTCCCGGCCATGCCCGCGTGATAAATTGGAAGTACCGGCAGATTACCACCCAGAATCGTCCCTGTATTCCGCACCACCCCGCCAGCTTCCAGCAGCACCCCCGCCCCGCCCGCGAATGTGTACCCGCCCAGGGATACCCCGGCTTGCAGCATCGCTCCCCCGACGACGACGCCGCTATTCTCCACGCTTGCCTGCCCACCACCGGACCAGATGCCGTCATAACCCGAGATCACCCCGGCATTCACCACGCTCCCACCGCCGCCAAGGCCGACACCGTAGCGCCCGGCAAGGTTATCCGCCGCGCCGATGCTGCCCGCATTCACCACCGTGCCGTCCCCTTGCAGCAGCACGCCACCGAACGCACCGTAAATCAGCCCGCTTGAGGTATTGGTGACCTCCCCGCCGCCTTGCAGCCTTATGCCCGTGCCGAACGGAGCCGGGGTTAGCCCAGGGACCAGCACACTGGCGCTGAGCGTGCCCGCGTTCACGATGTTCCAGCTCTCAGCCGCGCTGCCATATACCGCCGTGGCCAAGCTCAGCCCGCCCGCCACCGTGCCGCCGACCTCAATCGCCCCGCCAGCTTCGACCAGCACGGCGTTCTGCGCCCCCACGCCAAGTTGCAGGCCGCTCGTCAGCGTTGTGGAAATCGTCGTGCCGGACATGCCGCGCCCCATCCCAGACCGGCGGCATAAGCGCCGCCAACTCCAGAATATTTCTAAAACCTAAAGTTTATGCGTGCAAATAGTCACTCAACCTTAGCGCTATCATATCCCCCCTCCACTGGCCCGGCCGCGGCACGGCGCGCCTCGGCTTCCTTGGCCAAGCGCCTATAGCTGCGCAGGCTGAAGGGTAGCATGACGGTATAAGCCACCCCCATCAGAGCCCCGGCAAGGTACGGGTCGGCGAAGATCAGTGCCGCCACCACCACCACGCCACCCAGCAATGGCAGTATCCCCGAGGTCGGGATCTTGAAATTCTTGAAGCTCCAGACCGGCAAAGTGGATACGCACAGCACCGCCACAACGGCCAGCACGGCCCCGGTGAACAGCGGATACGCCACCATCTCACGCAGCCAGAGCATGTGGTTCTGATCTGCCTCCAGACCAAGGAACAGCGGAAACAGTGCCAGCCCGGCCGCCGCCGGAGCGGGCACACCGGTGAAGAAATTATACGCGAAGGCCGCTTTCGGCGCGGTATCCAGCGCCGCGTTGAACCGCGCCAGACGTAGCGCCATGGCCGAGGCGTACATCAGCGGCGGCAGAAAGCCGATCGCCCCCCAAGGCTCCAGCGACCACATATACAGCAGCAGCGCCGGGGCCACGCCAAAGCACAGGAAATCCGCAAGGCTGTCGAACTCCGCGCCAAAACGCGAGGTCGCCTTCAGCAACCGCGCCAGCCGCCCATCCAGCCCGTCGATAACGCCCGAGACGGCAATGGCGATGACCGCGTCACCGAAGCGGCCATCCATGCCCAGCCGGATGGCCGAAAGGCCAATGCACAGCCCCAGCAGCGTCATCAAATTCGGCAGCATGCGGTTGAAGCTCAGCCCAGCGAAGCGCTCCCGGCGCGGCAGGCGGCGGCGCACGGGGTTCATTCGGCGCTGGCGGCCGGAGCCGGGAGTTCGGCGATCACCGTCTCACCGCTGATCATGCGCTGGCCAACCGCGACCAATGGCGTGCAGCCTTCCGGCAAGTACAGATCGGTGCGGCTGCCGAAACGGATGATGCCGAAGCGCTCGCCGGCGCTCAGCACCTGGCCCTCTCGCACCTCGCAGAGAATGCGGCGCGCGATCAGCCCCGCGATCTGCACCATGGCCACTTCCTCACCGGTTTCCAGGCGGAGCAGCAGCGCGTTACGCTCGTTATCGTCGCTCGCCTTATCATCCGCGGCACTCAGGAACAGGCCGGGATGATACGCGATCTTGGTCACGGTCCCGGCTATGGGCGCACGGTTCACATGCACGTCCAGCACCGAGAGGAAGATGGCCACGCGCAGGCGCGGCACCGGCGGCAGTCCCAGCTCGGCGGGCAGCACGGCGGGCTCTATGCTCACCACCAGCCCATCCGCCGGGGCCACGAACACATTGGCGCGCGGCGGCAGCACGCGCTCCGGATCACGAAAAAAATACAGGCAGAACAGCGTGAAGAGCAGCCCGAGCCAAGCCAGCGGATGCCACAGCCAGAGGCCAAAAAACGCCACCACCACACCGCCCAGAATGAACGGGTAGCCGGCCTTATGCGGCGGACTCAGCACCGATGTCACAGTCTCACTAATATTCATAATCTCTGCTCAGTCAGTTTTTTTGTTTTGGCAGGACGAATGCCTGGCCTGGGAAAATCAGATTCGGGTCACGGATTTTGTTGGAATTGGCGGTGTAGATCAGCGTGTACATAATGCCGTGCCCATACACATGACGGGCGATGACCCAGAGGTTATCGCCGGGGCTAATCACGATATGCCCGGCATCCAGCGCCGCGCGCAGGCTTTCATGCGCGAAGGGCGCGCTCACCGGCGGCAGCGCAGCGCCCGCTGCTGTGGTGGCGTTCAGCACGAACATACCGTTGCCCGCCGGGGCCGAGGCCGCCATGCGCCAGCGCCCCTGCGCATTCGCCAGCGTCTGGCCGATCTCATGCCCGTCCAGCTTCAAATCCACCTTGGCCCCCGCCGGAGCCGTGCCGCTGAAAATCGCATTGCCGCTGGTATCGTAATCCACGGTCCCCATGGCGAGCGTGCCAGGTGCGGCGCCCTGGCCGGAGAGCACGGTGCTGCCATTCGGCCCGCTGAGCACCGCCAACGCCTGCCCGGCGGCGCCCGACACGTTCACATCGGCACTCTGCGTGCCCTGCACCACCGTGCCGCCGGGCAGCGTTTCAGACAGTGTGATCTCCTGCGCCCCCGGCGGCAGCGGGCTTTCCGGCACCAGCACAAAGGCGCCCTGGCTATCGGCGGTAATGGTGCCCAGCACGGTCTTGCCGTCCAGCACGGTCACCACCGCCCCCGGCGTTGCGTGCCCGGCCAGCACCGCATTGCCTTGGCTATCCACGCGCACCACGTCGAATTCCGGCGTCGCGCCACCGCCCGCCTTCGCGGGGGCCTGTGCGCTTGGCGCGGGTGGCGGCGCGGGCGCGTGGTGGCGCAAATTGAGCAACGCTACGATGTTGGCGAGCGCCAACACCCCCAGCACTGCGAGGCCAATGATTCGCGTCTTGTGCCCGGTGGGATGGGCTGGTTCGTTGCTTGCCATGTCGCCCCTAGCCTGCCACGAACAGGCACGAACTGGAAGCGAGGCAGACCTACATGGGCAGTTTTTCCGTCACCGTATTTTGCGGCTCATCCCCCGGCGTCGACCCGGCCTATGCGCAAGCTGCGCAGGCTTTGGGCCAAGGGCTGGCGGAAAATGGCGTAAATCTCGTCTTCGGCGGCGGCAATGTGGGACTCATGGGGCTGACGGCCGGGGCGGCTCTTGGTGCTGGCGGCCATGTCACCGGCATCATCCCGGACTTCCTGCGCCAGCGCGAGGTGGAATTCCATGGGCTCTCCGAACTCATCGTCACCGATTCGATGCACACCCGCAAACGGCGCCTTTTCGCCCTCGCGGATGCGTTCCTTGTCATGCCCGGCGGTTTGGGAACTTTCGATGAAACCATCGAGATCCTGACCTGGAAGCAGCTCGGCCAGCACAACAAGCCGATCATCCTGGTGGATATCCTCGGCTGGGCGCAACCCTTCGCCGCCATGGTGGATAACGCCATCACTCGTGGATTCGCTCGCGAGTCGGTGCGCGATCTGTTCGAAATTCAGCCGGATGTGGGTGCCGCCCTCGCCCGCGTGGAAGAACTGCGGAAGGCTTAGCAGGCTGTTTAGCCCCGCGTCAGCTCCTCGGCGCGGAT
>JAQUAC010000125.1 GCA_028687415.1 Acidocella sp.
CGGCGGCGCACCGAGATCGGCCTCCAGCGCGCTGACGTAACGGGAGACGGTCGAGACCTTCTGCTTCTCCTCCGCCGCGGCGCGGGAGAAGCTGCCAAGCTCAACCGCACGCACAAAGGCGCGCATGGCGGCAAGATAATCCACGGCCCTATTACGCCCCCTTCCTGCAAAAATCCTTTGTAACTTTAGGCGTTTCGGGCAAAGGCGCAACACGCCATTCTCCGCCCCCGCCGCATTTCACCCGGAGATTTTTCATGCCCTCGCCAACCACCCGCAACCGCCTTGCCCAGCCACGCGCATGATTGAGGCTCTGCTCACCCTGCTGGGCTTCGAGCTGCTGGGCGAACTCCTCCGCAGCACCCTGCATCTGCCTGTGCCTGGCCCCGTCGCCGGCATGCTGCTGCTCACCGCCGCGCTGGTGCTGCGCCACCGCGCCACCGGCACGCCAGCCAATCCCCCGGCGGAAACAGCGCTGGACCGCGTCTCCGGCGTGTTACTCGACCATATGGGCCTGCTCTTCGTCCCGGCGGGGGCGGGCATCATCGCCGAGGGCGCGCTGCTGCGCCAGGAATGGCTGCCAATCATCGCCGCCCTCATCGGCTCCACCGTGCTCAGCCTCGCCGTCACCGGCTTGGTCATGCACCACATCATCCGCACCCAGGCCGAGGCCGCGCCATGAGCCACAGCCTGCTCGCCCTCTGGACACCGCTTGCCCCCGCGCCGCTGCTCTGGCTGGCGGTCACGCTAGCCGCCTTCATCCTTGCCCGGCGCCTGCAACGCGCCGCCGGGGGCACGCCGCTGGTCAACCCGGTGCTGTTCGCCATCGCCATTGTCGCCGCCCTGTTGCTGACTAGCGGCACGCCGTACAAAACCTATTTCGCCGGGGCGCAGTTCATCAACTTCCTGCTCGGCCCGGCCACGGTGGCGCTGGCCGTGCCGCTCGCCCGCAACCTTCACCATGTGCTGCGCACGCTGCGCGGCACCGGGCTGGCGCTGCTCGCCGGGTCGCTCACCTCCATCATCAGCGGCATTTCCATCGTCTGGGCGCTGGGCGGCTCACACAGCATGGCGCTCTCCATGGCGCCGAAAGCGGTGACGACGCCCATCGCCATGGCGGTGTCGCAGGAGATCGGCGGCATCCCCACCCTCACCGCCGCCTTCGCCATCATCGGCGGCATCATGGCGGCGATGATGCGTCAGCACATGCTGCGCAAGCTCAACATCAGCGACTGGCGCGTGCACGGCTTGGCGGCGGGCGTGGCGGGCAGCGGCATCGCGGCGGCGCAGGTGGCGCCGCAGAGCAAGCTGGCGGCAGCCTTCGCGGCCCTTGGCATCGCGCTGAATGGTGTTGTCACCGCCCTGCTGCTGCCGTTGCTTACGCTGTTCTGGTCCTGAGCGCGGCAGCACGATACCGCGCGGGGCTACACCCCGCCTGCGCGCGGAAGGCGCGGGAGAAAGCGCTCGTCTCGCTATAGCCCAAACGCAGCCCGATAGCGGTGACCGGCATGTCCGTCTCCGCCAGCAGAGACTGGCTCATGCGCAGCCGCACATTATTGCGCAGCTCAGCGTAGTTCAGCCCGCACTCCGCCAGACCGCGCTGGAAGCTGCGCTGGCTCATGCCGAAATCCGCCGCCACCGCCTCCACATCCGCCGGTAGCGCATGACAGATGGAAGCTGCCACCCAGGCTTCCAGCCCGCGCTGCATGCCCAGCAGAAGGGTCTGCTCACGCAGGCTGTCGGCAAGCTCCCGCTCCAATGCACGATAACGGGCGGCATCAGCCGCGCGGGGGGCAAGCTCCAGCAGATGCGCCGGAAAGGTCAGCGCGTTTTGCCGCCCCTCAAACCGCAGCGGACAGGTGAAATGCCGCTGATACGCCGCCAGCCTGTCGCCGGGGTTGTGCGCCAGCTCCACCCCCAGCGGGCGCCAGGCATCGCCCAGCATGTAGCGCAGCATGCCGTATTCCATGGCGATGGTGAAATTCGCGTCCTGCGAGCGGCAGCGTACCGTGCTGTCGTTAATCACGTAGGAGAACCGGGCAATCCCGTCGCTCACCGCCAGCGTGCTTTTGGTATTCGTCTGCACCAAGCTGAAATAGCGTACGAATTGCTGGATCGCATCGCCCACGCTGGGGGCCGCCAGCATCAGCTCACCCACCGGCCCCAGCGCCGAGATATGGAATTTCTGCCCCAGGCTGAGTCCAAAGCTGCTGTCACACAGTTCCGTTGCCGCGGTTTCCAGAATGGAGGTGAAGGTGGCCAGCGGAAAGATGCTGGCTTGGTCAACCAGCAGGGCGCGCGGCACTCCGGTGATGGGCCCGATATGGCCAAGATGGGGCTTGGCCTGCACAATGGCGGCCAACACATCCCTGGCGACAACGGCCATGATCGCGCCAGACGGTTTCATGCGCGGCGGCACGGTAACCTCCTGTAAAATCCTCACCCCTTAACCAGAAAGCAAGTTTCATGCCTCACCGACACAGCGGAAAACCAGAGGATTTCAGAATACTCGCCTATTCCGCTTGCAGATTTTGCAACCCGCCTGCTCACCATGCATAACAAAAAGGCGAGGAATCCACGCTGGGCCTCCGCCCCGTGATTAGCTCCGCCGCCAGCCGCCCCGCCGCCGGGCCAATGCCAAAACCATGCCCCGAAAAACCACTGGCTATGAACAGCCCCGGCATCGGCGCCGCCGAGATCACCGGCAGCGCCGTGGCTGTCACGTCAATCACACCCGACCAGCCACGCGTGAGCTTTGCCCCGGCGAAGGCGGGGTAGGCTTGGATAAGGTTTTTCAGCGCCTGCTGGTCCAGCATACCGTAAGGCGCGTCGTTATTAATGCGCGTGCGCTCAAAGGGCGTGATCTCATCCGTGTTCCAATGCCGGGGAATGGCGAGGTTCCGGAAGAAATGCGCACCGAAGCGAATCTGCAACTCCCGCCAGCTATGCCGCAAATTCGGCAAAAAATCGAACATGAGCTGGAAATTATCGATGCTCAGCGGCACGATATTGCTGTTGCGCACGGCCACGCTGTAGCCACCATCCTGCCGTCGGCGGAAGGCGAAATCCGTGCCGCCAATGGCGAATTCCGGCGCCGGGCCACTGTGCTCGATCCGCGCCACCGTCGCCCGCACATGCAGCTGCTTGAAATTGATGCCCAGATTGCCTGCAAACAGCCGCGTCCACGCACCGGAGGCCAACAGCGCCGCGCCGCATTTTATCGTGCCGCGCTCGGTCACGATGCCGTTCACCGCCCCCGCCTGCGTCTCCACCCCGCGCACGGCGCAGTTGGTGAGAATAGCCGCCCCCTTGGCCCGCGCGCCTTCCGCGATGGCGGCCGTGGCGGCATAAGGCTCGGCCCGCCCGTCCTGCGCGGTATACAGCCCGCCGACAAATTTGCGCCCCGCCCCCGGCGCCAGCGCCGCAACCTCCGCCGCGCTCAGCAGCTTCGATTCCAGTCCAAAATGTTTCGTCTTGGCGTGCCAGGCTTCATGATTTGCCATTTCACGAGCATTCGAAGCGACATAAAGAATGCCAGATTCCGTATAGCCCGTGTCAGCCCCCACGCGCTGACGCAACTCCTGCCATAGCGTGCGCGCCTGCATGGCCAGCGGTACTTCCGCCACATCCCGCCCCATGCGCCGTACCCAGCCCCAATTGCGGGAGGATTGCTCGCCACCAATCGCCCCCTTCTCGCACAGCGCCACGCGTAGCCCGCGTTCGGCCAACTCCAGCGCCGTGCTGGCGCCGATAATGCCGCCGCCGATGATCGCGACATCCACCTCGGCGGGCATCGCGGCATCACCGTCAACATTGCGGAACAGTGCGGGGCTCATGTCATGCATCCAACAATTTGCCGTCATCATCATGAATGATGGCGTCCACCTGAATTTCAACCATCATGCCCGGCCGCGTCAACCCGGCTTCCACGCCGGTGGAGGCGGGGTTAATTCCCTTGAACACCTCACCATGCGCCTTTACGAAGCCCATGACGCCACCTTGCATGTCCGAAAGAAACGCCGTGGTGCGCACCACATGTTTCATCTCCGCGCCCAGCTCAGCCAAAGCCTTCTCTATGCGTTGGAAGATGAAAATGCTCTGCTCGTAAGCATCCCCTGGCGCATGTACCTCGTTCTGCTCGTTAATCGCCGTGGTGCCGGAGATGAACACATACGGACCAACGCGCTTGCCGCGTGCATAAGAGCCGATGATCTCAAACCGCCCGCCGCTGAAAACTGTCTGTACACTCACAGTTCTACTCCTCAGAGATTACCCATGTACCGGTCGCGCTCCACCTGCGTCACCTGCCCGCCGACGAAATCGATCTCGCGTTTCGCCTGTTGCAGCAGAATGGTTAGGCGGTGTTCTCCCAGAACTTCGCGCATGAAACTGGAATTTTCCGCCAGCGCCACAGCACTCGGCAAATCCAGCGGCAATCCCCCAGCCCCTTCTGCGCCGAGCGCGTAGCCATCGCCCAGGCAGGGCGCGGTCGGCTCCAGCCCTTGCTCCATGCCGTCTAGCCCGGCGGCAATGTCGCAGGCCAGCAGATAATACGGGTTGCAATCAGCGGCGGCATCGCGTTTCTCTACCCGCACGGCGCTGTCGGCACCTTCAATAACCCGAAGCCCCACTGTGCGGTTATCGTAACCCCAGTTGGCGCTTGTGGGGCAAAAGGTATAGGGCCGCCGCCGCCGATACGCATTCGGCGTGGTGGACCCAACCAGCGCCATCTCCGCCATGCGCTTCTGCAACCCGGCCAGAAAGTTCAGCCCCAGCTTGCTGAGCTTACCGTTATTGGCAAAGACGTTCTTGCCATCCTTCCACAGCGAGTAATGCGTATGGAAGCCATTGCCTGACTGGTCGATGAACGGCTTGGCCATGAAGGTGGCCATAAACCCCTTGGTCTGCGCAAGCTCTTTCACGAGGTTGCGGAACATGATGATACGGTCCGCCGAGGTAATCGCATCGGCGTAGCGGATATTCACCTCCGCCTGGCCCGCACCATATTCCGGATTGGACTGCTCGATGGGAATATTCATCTCGTTAATCAGGCGACGAATCGGCCCCAGCACGAACTCATTCTGCGCCGCCCGCGCCAGCGAATAAACCTGGATACCGGATTCACGCGGCAGCTTCGTCTCAGGGTCCAGCAGGTAGAACTCCAATTCCGTGCCGACCTTGATCTCCAGCCCCATCGCCTTGGCGCGGTCAAGCTGGGTCAGCAGCGTCTGCCTTGGGTCGATGGGCACGGGCTGATGGTCCATCCCCTCCGCCCGGGCGAGGCAGAACGCCACCCCCGGCTCCCACGGCACTGAAACAGGTGCGGTGAGTGGAAAGAGATGCATGTCCGGATAGCCATTGCCGAAATTCACATAGGGCGTGTCCCAAACATCGCAGGTCATATCCATGGTGAAGATCGCAAGCGAGGAGGCATTGCCGCCATTGCACACGGTCTTCCAATGGCTGGAAGGAAAGCGCTTGCCGCGCATAATGCCGTTCAAATCGCCCACACCCATAGCGATGGTATGCGTACCCTCGGGCAGGGGAAACAGAGTGGCATTATCCGTGACATGCATGGTCATGCTATCCATTTATTGGTTTCCTTCCAGCATTTTTT
Organism: Acidocella sp.; assembly: GCA_028687415.1. Taxonomy (GTDB): domain Bacteria; phylum Pseudomonadota; class Alphaproteobacteria; order Acetobacterales; family Acetobacteraceae; genus Acidocella. The sequence goes on from JAQUAC010000125.1 coordinate 5,615, forward strand.
GAGACTACCAGCTATAGGCGCGGTCGATCCCGGCCATCTTCACCCCGGTAAAGGCGGAAGCCTCGAAGGAGAGTGCCCGCAGATCCTCGATGTCGAGATTATGCACGTTGGACTTGCCGCAGGATTTCGCCAGCGCCGTGATCTCCATCGTCATCGCGGTCAGGTAGCGCGCCACGCGCTCCGCTCCCGCCGCCACATCCATGCGCGCGGTCAGTTCCGGCGTCTGCGTCGCCACGCCAACCGGGCAAAGGCCCGTATGGCAATGGTGGCAGGCCCCAGGTGCGGTGCCGAGCTTCTTGTAGTCGTCGAGATAGCGCGGCGAATTGCAGCCCAGCGAGATCATCGCCGCGTTGCCGATCATCACCGCATCCGCCCCCAGCGCCAGGCACTTCGCCGCATCCACGCCGGAGCGGATACCGCCCGCCGCCACCAGCGACACCTTGCCCGACATACCGCATTCATCCAGCGCCTCACGTGCCGCACGGATCGCGGACATTGTGGGAATACCTGTATGATTCAGCATCAGCTCGGGCGAGGCCCCGGTGCCGCCCTCGGCACCATCCACCACCACCACATCCACACCCGCCTTGGCGGCAATGGCAACGTCGTAGCGCGGACGTGTCGCACCCATCTTCAGAAAGATCGGCACCTGATAGTTGGTGGCAATGCGCAGCTCTTCAACCTTAATGGCGAGATCATCCGCACCCAGCCAATCAGGATGGCGCGCGGTGGAGCGCTGGTCAACGCCTTCCGGCAGCGTGCGCATCTGCGAAACCCTTGGCGAAACCTTCATCCCCAGCAACAGCCCGCCCGTGCCTGGCTTCGCGCCCTGCCCCACCACAATCTCCAGACCGTTGGCGCGGCGCAAATGGTCAAGATCGAGACCGTAACGTGCCGGCGACATCTGATACACCAGCTGATTGGAGGCCGCGCGCTCCTCTTCGAGCATCCCGCCCTCGCCCGTGCAGGTCATGGTGCCTACCTTGGACGCCCCATGCCCAAGCGCCTCTTTTGCATTC
>JAQUAC010000126.1 GCA_028687415.1 Acidocella sp.
AGGCGTGGTCAGCGCCGGGCCGGTGGTCACGCTGTCCTTGCCTTTGTTCAACCGCAACCGGCCCGCCATTCAGACTGCAGAGGCCACACGCGCCGCCCTGCGTGCGCAATATGCGGCCAGCCTGGCTGATGCCAGGAACGGCGCCAAAGCATTGCAGCAGAGCATTACGCTATTGCAGTGCCAATCCGCCCAGGCCGATCGGGCCGCCGTGCAAGCCGCCGCCATCGCCGCCGATGCACGCCATACCTTTGCCGCTGGCGGAATTGATGCAAGAGCGGAAACTGATCTCATCATCGCCGCGGGAGAACGGCAGCGCGAAGCAATTCAGTTGCGGACCCAGCTGCAAACAGCGGAGCTTTCCATGGCTGTGTTGCTGGGCTTTGGTCTGCCTTTTCGCGGATGATCTCGCATCTTCCGATGCGGCGGACCGCCCCCCCATTTTCGTCGCGTGACAAGCGTGTATTCAGAAGTTGCGATATCATCCGTCCCTTGTGATGGTACCCCAAGGAGGGGATTAGTTTGGCGACCGCTTTGACATGGCTACGGCGGAGGTTGCGGTGGGCCGCTGCGCCGGTCTGGCGGCTGGTTTACAATCTTTATGAACGCCAGCTTGAGCGGCAGGTGCAGGCCCTTCCCATGCCCAGCCATATCGGCATCATCCTTGACGGCAACCGCCGTCATGCCCGCGAAAGCGGCCTGCAGGACCCCGAGGCGATCTACCGGCTCGGTGCCGCTAAGCTCGATGATATTCTGGCTTGGAGTGTCGAACTCGGCGTACGCATGGTCACGCTCTGGGTGTTTTCGCCCGATAATCTAGGCCGGTCGGAGACGGAGATCAGCGGTATTTTCGGCGCCGTCGAGGCCAAGATGCGCGCTCTGGCGGCGGACCCGCATATTCATCGCCGGGGCGTGCATATCGCCGCCATGGGGCGGCGCGACCTGCTACCCCCGGCGCTACTTGAGGCCATTGATATGGCTGAGGCCGCCACGCGGGGCAATGACCAGATCACTGTCACCCTTGCCATCGGCTATGGCGGGCGCGAAGAAATTGCCGACGCGATAAGAGCCTTCCTGGCCGATTGCGCGGAACAGGGCTTGTCCGCGGCGGAAGCGGCCTCGCGCGTCAGCCCCGAGGCAATCCGGCGGCATCTCTACCTTGCTGACATGCCGGATCCGGACCTGATCATCCGCACCAGCGGCGAGGTCCGCCTCTCGGGCTTCATGCTCTGGCAGAGCGTGCATAGCGAGTTGTATTTCTGCGATGTGAACTGGCCGGCGATGCGCCGCATCGACTATCTGCGCGGGATCCGTGCCTTCCAGCGCTGCGAACGCCGGTTCGGCGTCTAACCGAAAACCGTGTAGCCTCTCAGGCACATGAGCTTTTTCGTCTCCAATGTCATTGCCTTCGCCACCGCGCATAGCGTGCTCGCCTATGGTCTCGCCTTCCTGCTAGCGGCGGTGGAGGCGTTTCCGGTCATCGGCGCAACGGTGCCGGGTACGGCGGTGATCATCGGGCTTGGCGCGCTGGTGCCGGGCGGCGCGCTGGCCCTGTGGCCGCTGGTTGGTGCCACGGCTGCGGGGGCAGCTACCGGCGATGGCCTCTCTTACCTGTTCGGCCGCCGCTATAAGCAGCATGCGATGACCCTGTGGCCGTTGCGCGCCAGGCCGGGACTACTGGCCTCGGGTGAGGCGTTCTTTGCCCGTCATGGCAGCAAGGCGGTGCTCATCTCCCGCTTCCTGCCCGCCGTGCGGGCGGTGATTCCCCTGGTGGCGGGGATTTCGGGAATGTCCGCGATCCGGTTCTATGCGGTCGATATCTGTGCGGGTGGACTTTTTGCCCTGTCGCATATTCTGTTCGGCATGGCGATCGGCGCCTCGCTGACGGTTCTCCATGCCATTGCCGGCCGCCTTGTGATTCTGGTGCTGCTTCTGGCGGTGTCGGCGGGGCTGGTGGTTTGGCTGACGCCATGGGCGGTTCGGCGGGCCATTGCCCTGGTAGCGCGGCTGCGAGGGCCGGTGCGGCAATGGGCCGAAGCCGGCGATAGCTGGTATCGGCGTCTGGTGCGCTCGCTGCTCGACCCCGAACGGCCGGAGGCATTGGGGCTTGCGGTGCTCGCCTTCGCCTTGATCGGCGGGCTGTGGCTGTTTCTTGGGGTGTTGCAGGATATCATCGCCGGGGACCCGCTGGTGCGCGCTGACCGGGCGGTGTTTCATTTGCTGCAATCGCTGCGCGTGCCGGTGGTGGATCAGATGATGGTGGCGATCACCGAATTGGGCGATGCCAGCGTCATCGTGCCCGTCACCTTGGCCGTGCTGGCCTGGCTGGTCTGGCAGCGAGCTTGGCGGGCGGTGATCTATGGGGTAGCCGCCGTGGCGGGCGCCAGCATCTTCGCGGTGCTGCTGAAGGCGACCCTGCACCAAGCCAGGCCGGGGGCGCTCTATCAGGGGTGGAACGCTTATTCCTTCCCGAGTAGTCATTCGGCCGCGAGCACGGCGCTGTTCGGTTTTTTGCTGGTGCTGATCTGCCGCGAGGTTGGCGCCCGCACCCGCGCGGCCGTGACACTCGCTGCCGTCTCGCTGGTCAGCGCCATTGCCTTCTCCCGCCTCTATCTCGGTGCGCACTGGCTTTCGGATGTACTGGCAGGTCTGGCTTTCGGCACGGCGTGGGCCGCGTTGCTCGGCATTGTTTATTTGCAGCACACCAGACGCGGCATGCGGGCCGGCGGGTTGGCGGGGATCAGCCTTGCCGCGCTGCTTGCCGCCGGAAGTCTGCATATCGCCATGGCCCACGCCACCGATATGCGGCGTTACGCGGTGCTTCAGCGGGTCGAACATATGGCCCTGACCGCCTGGCAAAATGGCGGCTGGGCGGCGCTGCCGGTCCGGCGGGTGGATCTGTCGGGCGATTATGAGGAACCTTTCACGATCCAATGGGCCGGGTCACTTGCCGCCCTCAAGGCTGAATTGCTGGCGCAAGGCTGGCGTGAGCCGGTGCCGTGGACGCTGCGCGCGTCGCTGGAATGGCTGCTGCCCAACGCCGCGCCAGATGCGCTGCCGGTCCTGCCGCATCTCGATAATGGCCGCCCCGAGGCGCTGGTGATGATACGGACTGGCGATGGTGTGCCGCCGGATCAACGGCTCATTCTGCGGCTTTGGCCATCTGGCGTCGTGCTAACCGGCAATGCGGCGGCGCAGCCGGTGTGGATCGGGACCGTCGCTGCCGAAAAGGTTGAACATTTGAAGCCGCTGGCGACGATTGTTGATGAACGGCAGGACGTGAACGCCGCACTGGAGATTTTAAAAACCGCCCTACCGGCTGCACGGCTTGAAGACCGCGAGCCGGTTAGGGCTGGTCAGGACTGGAACGGGATGGTGATTGTCGGCCAGTCTTAGCGGTCAGTTCGCGCGTTGCACCGCCGGGTGCAGCCCCGGCCGCTGGGGCAGAAGCAGAATGAGCAGGACGATGGTCGCCGTCAGCACCGTTGAGGCCCCCGCACGGCTCAGATCCATGCCGCCGAGCGCGAGAGGCTTATCAAGCAGGTCGCCAACCGTCGCGCCGAGCGGGCGGGTGAGGATGAACGCGGCCCAGAACAGCGCGACGTGAGAGATGCGGGTAAAATAATACCCTGCCGCCGTCAGGGCGATGGCTGTGCCGAACACCAGCGCGCCGCCGCCAAAGCCGAGGCCGTTCGTGTCCGCCATCCAGTCGCCGAGCGCCGTACCCAGTGTTTGCGAGAACAAGATGGTGACCCAGTAAAATGCTTCTGTGCGCGGCGTCGCCACCGTGTTCACCGACACGCTGCCCTCCACCCAGTGCCAGACGGCGAGTGAGGCGCCAAGCAGCAGAATCAAAATCGACGTGCCGCCCGCATAGCCTATGCCGAGCGACCGGTCGGCGAAATCCGCCATGGTCGTGCCGAGCGTGGTGGTGGCCACTATGGTCAGCCAGTAGAGATAGGGGTTGAAGCGGGTGGCGCGAATTTGCGCCATGACTGCGGCAATGAACACCGCCAGGAAGATCAGTGTGCCCACGGCATAGCCCAGATGCATCGACATGGTGACGGCATCGCCCCCGGTCTCGCCAAGCGTCGTCGCCAGAATTTTGATAATCCAGAATCCCAGAACGATTTCGGGGACCTTGGTCAGGCCCTGTTTCAAGGTATCGGTCATTCTCTTGTCCCTCTGTGCATGAAACGCCCGCCCCATTGTGCGTGGGGCGGGCAGCTTGAGACGAATGGAGGGATCAGTCGGAGTTCGGGCCTTCGGCGCTGTTCTCCAGCACCGCGCCGGTCACGGCATCGATGCCGACCTCATGTGTGACCGCGCCGTCCTTGACGTCGAACGAATAGCGCAGGCCGCTGCCGCCGGGCTCTTTCTCAAGTTCCTGATCGGCCACCGTTCCCGGCTGGGCCTTCAGGGCGGTTGCCTGCGCGGCGTCGAGGCTGATCTTGGTGCCGCCAGCCAGCTCCTGGCCGGTATAGGCGAGGGCAGGGGCGGCGAACGCCGCCAAAATCGCCATTGCGCCAAGCGCGCGAACGGGGCGTGAAAACTTCATGCTCATTCTCCGATAATAGTTCTACCAAAACGCCGGGCTTCGCGCCGGGCGCCTGGGCCTGTTCTGCCGGAGCAGACTTAGGAGAAACTTAGGCCGGGGGGCCTAGCATGGTTACGCGCGCCAATACGCCGTTTAAGCCATCGGCGCGGTTGCATACCTCAAGGCCGAAGCCGTGGCGCTCGGCGATCCGGCGCGCGATGGCAAGGCCGAGCCCCGAACCCTCCGCTGCCTGCGGCGCGGCGCGGTAGAACCGCTCGAAAACATGCGCCTGTGCGCCTTCGGGCAGGCCCGGGCCGGTATCCAGCACCTCGGCCGCAAAGCCGCCCGCCACAGGCCGGAGCGTGACATCCACCTTGCCGCCGGCCGGGGTGTAGGTGAGCGCGTTCTCGATCAGATTGGCGAATAATGTGTGGACTTCCTCCTCGTCTCCACGGATCTTCGCAAGCGGGGCGATGGCCGCGCCGAGATCAATGCCCTTGTGGCCGGCGAGCGGGGTCTGATCCGCCACGCAATCGAGCAGCAGCGCGGCGGCATCGAACAGGACGCAAGGCGGCGGCACTGGTTCATCGAGCCGGGCCAGGCGCAGAAGCTGGTCAACCAGCGCCGCCGCCCGCTGCGCTCCCGCCGCCAGCGCCTCCAGACGCGGGCGCTGGCTTGTGGCAGGAGCATCGGTGCTGAGATTGCCGATCTCGATCTGCATGGCGGCGAGAGGTGTGCGCAGCGTATGCGCGGCATCGGCCAGAAACCGTTTCTGCGCCGCCAGCGCGGCGTTCAACCGTAGGATCAGCCCGTTCATGCCCTCAACCAGTGGCGTCAGCTCGGCCGGCACATCCGCGAGCGGCAGGGGCGCGCTGGCCATGGCGCCACGTGTGGCAAGGTCATGGGCCAGACCATCCAGCCGCCGCAGCGTGCGGTGCAGCGCCAGCCCGACCACCAGCCAGGAAAGCGGTATCAGCAGCAGAACGGGCAGCGCCGCCCCCAGCGCCGCGTTGCTGGCGATCTCGTCGCGTACCGTCATGCGCTGGGCCACCTGTACCGCCTGGTTCTGGCCGCGCAGCGTGTAGACGCGCCATGCCTCACCGCCCGAATCGGCATTGGCGAAGCCGGATTTGGGTTGGAGCGGAATATTCGTGCCAGAGAGCGATTGATGGATCAGATGCCCGGCCGCATTCCAGATGGTGACGGCAAAACTGTCTTCCGGGTCCTGGTCGGGGGCCGCGGGGGCATTTACGGCGGCCATTCCGGGGCCCGCGTTGAGCGCGATCTGACGGAGCTGGCCGTCGAGAAATACCGATGTCTCGCTCTCGCTGTAGCGGTATGCCGCGCAAGTGGCGATGAGGCCGGCGGCCGCCAGCAGGGCTGTGATCCAGACCAGGGCGGTGCGGCGCAATGACCGCGTGCGGGTCATTTTGGCACCATCCACCCGGCGCCGCGGACATTGAGGATGACGCCCTTGCCGAACTTGCGCCGGATGGCGTGGATCAGCACCTCCATGGCGTTGCTCTCCACCTCCTCGCCCCAGCCATAAATTCGCTCCTCGATTTGCGTGCGCGACAATATATGGCCCGGCCGCTCCATCAGCGCCTGCATCAACGCATATTCGCGTGCAGGCAGTATTTCGGTCCGCCCGCCATGAGAGAGTTGATGCGTCCCGGTATCGAGCTCTGCCGCGCTTGTGCTCAGCGTGAGCGTCGCCCGGCCCGCGCGGCGGCGCAGCAGCGCGCGCATGCGGGCCATCAGTTCAGGTACCTCGAACGGCTTCACCAGATAATCATCGGCGCCCAGATCCAGCCCCGCCACCCGGCTCTCCACCGCATCGCGCGCGGTGATGATGAGCACCGGCGTTTCAACGCCTTGGCGCCGGGCGGCCCGCAGTACCGCCATGCCGTCCGTGCCGGGCAGCCCCAGATCGAGCAGCGCGACCGCATAACCCGCATCGCGCAGCGCTTCCTGTGCGGCCAAACCGTCGCGGACCCAGTCCACCGCCATGCCAGCCGCCTTCAACGCCGCGACAAGGCCGTTGCCGATCAGCACGTCATCCTCGATGAGCAACACACGCATGAGCGAAGCATTG
>JAQUAC010000127.1 GCA_028687415.1 Acidocella sp.
ATTTGGGGGTGGTGTAGGTGTAGGCCTTGCGGGTGTCTGGCCGGTCCGGCACGCCGATACAGATCATGATCCGGACAATGATGCCGGAAAATATGGCCAGCCCCGCCATGAGGGCGAGGTGGCGGGGCAGTGCGAGCAGGCCAATGGCGGTTGCGGAGTTCATGCGCAGCGAACCATGGCGGAAAGTACCGAAAATTTGAAGATGCCGTTTTTCCTGCACTCTCCCCGTGCAAAAAGACTTGCCGGAGCGGGGCGGCCACGCCAGAACCAGCAATAAGTCCAGCGTACCAGGAGTTTCCAGCTTGAAGATTGCAATTATCGGCGGCGGCTATGTCGGGCTGGTCTCGGGTGCCTGTTTTGCCGAGTTCGGTGTTTCCGTCGCGGTGGTGGAAGCGGATGAGACCAAGCGGCAGATGCTGCTGGCGGGGCAAATTCCCATTTATGAGCCGGGGCTGGACAAGCTTGTGGCCGGTAACGAGGCCGCCGGACGGCTGACATTTCCGGCCACGTTGGAAGAGGGCATCAAGGACGCGGAGGCGGTGTTCATCGCCGTCGGCACGCCGACGCGGCGCGGGGATGGCCATGCCGACCTGACCTATGTATTCGCCGCCGTGGAGCAGGTGCTGCGCACGCTGGACCATCCCGCCGTGATCGTGACCAAATCCACCGTGCCGGTGGGCACCGGGCGCAAGATTAAAGACATGGCGCGGGAGCTGCGGCCTGATCTGGCCGTGGAGGTTGCCTCCAACCCTGAGTTTTTGCGCGAGGGCAGCGCCATCTCGGACTTCATGCGGCCGGACCGCGTGGTGGTGGGGGCGGATAGCGAGCAGGCGCGCGAGGTGCTGCGGCGGTTGTACCGGCCGCTTTACCTCATCGAGGCGCCGATTGTGTTCACCGGGCTGGAGACGGCGGAGCTGATTAAATACGCGGCCAATGGCTTTCTGGCGATGAAGATCACCTTCATCAATGAAATGGCCGACCTCTGCGAGAAGGTGGGGGCGGATGTGAACGACATCGCCCGGGGCATCGGGCTGGATGGGCGCATCGGGCGGAAATTCCTGCATGCGGGGCCGGGTTTTGGCGGCTCCTGCTTCCCTAAGGACACGCTGGCGCTGATGCGTATCGCGGAGGAGGCGGGGGCGCCGTCGCGGCTGATCCAGTCCGTGGTGGCGGTAAACGATGCGCGCAAGGAGGCCATGGCCGCCCGCGTGGTGGCGGCCTGTGGCGGCGATGTGGCGGGCAAGACCATCGCGGTACTGGGCCTGGCCTTCAAACCCGAAACGGATGACATGCGTGAGGCGCCCTCCCTGCCGCTGGTGCGCGGGTTGATCTCGCGCGGGGCGCGGGTGAAGGCGTTCGACCCCGAGGCAATGCTCCAGGCCCGCCCGCTGCTGCCCGCCGACGTGGTGCTGACGGCGGATGCGGCGGAAGCCTTGACCGGGGCAGACGCGCTGGTATTGGTGACGGAGTGGAACGAATTTCGCGCCCTGGCCCCCGTGAAGCTGAAAGAGCTGATGCGGGGGAATATCATCATCGACCTGCGCAACGTGTTCGACCCGCAAGCCCTGCGCGCCGCCGGTTTCGTCTACTCCGGCATTGGCCGGGCCCAGCCCTGATCCCACCAATATGCAACTCGAACCGCAAGGATTACCGCCTTTGAACGCTGTTCACACGCATTATCCGGATTTCGCCAACCCCGAGCTGCTTGAAAAGATTCCGCTTTCGGCACGGACAATCCTTGATGTCGGCTGTGCGCAGGGGGCGCTGGGGGCGAATTATCTGCGGCGCAACCCAAACTGCCGGGTGCTGGGCATAGAGCTGGACGAGGAAGCCGCCGACCATGCGCGGCAGCGGATCACGGACGTATTCTGCGGCGATGTGGAAAAATACCCTATGCCGTTCAGCGTGCCGGAGGGGATCGACTGTATCGTCTATGGCGACGTGCTGGAGCATCTGGTGGACCCGTGGGCGGTGCTGGCCGAACACGCGAAATACCTCTCGCCCCAGGGCACCGTTCTGATCTGCATGCCCAATGTCGAGCACTGGTCCTTCGTGGCGCGGCTGCTGACCGGGGCATTCGACTACGAAGAGCAGGGGCTGCTGGACCGCACGCATCTGCGCTGGTTCACCCCACGCATGATGGGCAAGGCGCTGACCGATGCCGGGTTGCAGCTCTCGGACATCGCGCCGAGGCCCGTTGCCACCGAGCAGGGGGAGAAGTTCGTGAACGCGCTGGCGCCGGGGCTGAAGGGCATCGGCGTGGACCCGCAGGAGTACATGAACCGCTCCGGGCCGCTGCAATTCATCTGGCGCGCGCGTAAATCCGCGCCGCCGCGCATGGAGCTGAGCGCTACCATGCTGACGCCGCAAGGCGGGGTGAGTGATGTGCGCGTGGTCGAGCCCGTGCGCGCGCTGCTCACCGACAGCGCCTTCTTCGGCCAGATCCAGCCCGAGGCAAATTTGCGCCCGGCCTTGCAGGACACGCCGCACATCGCCGTGCTGCACCGCCCGCTGCTGCTGGGGGAATCCGGGCTCGCGCGCATCCGCGCCTTGCTGGAAAAAGGCTATATCGTCGTCAGTGAATTCGACGACCACCCGATGTTCATGAAAGAGCGCGGGGTGAACCTCGAAGAGCTGCTGACCTTCCGCGCCGTGCACGCGATCCAGACCAGCACCCTGGCACTGGGCCAGGCTTTGGCGACGGAGAACCCCGAGGTGGCGGTGTTCCAGAACGGTATCTTCGAGCTGCCGCAGCCGCGCAACTTCCGGGATCCGGAGCATCTGACGCTGTTCTTCGGCGCACTCAACCGCGGGCCGGACTGGGCGCCGTTAATGCCAGCGCTGAACGAGGTGGCGCGCGCCGTGGGCGAGCGGCTGAAATTCAGCGTGATGTTTGACCAGGCGTTCTACGACGCGCTGGAGACCCCGCATAAGCACTTCGCCCCGATGGCGGATTACGCCAACTACATGCAAATGCTGGGAGAGGCGGACATCTCCTTCATGCCGCTGGCCAATACGGAGTTCAACCTCGCCAAATCCGACCTGAAGTTCATTGAGGCCAGCGCCGCGCGCGTGGCAACGCTCGCCAGTAACGTGATGTATGAGAACAGCGTGCAGGACGGCAAGACCGGACTGCTGTTCCGCAACCCCTTGGAGCTGCGGGCCGGACTGCTGCGGCTGCTCGCCTACCCGGAGGCAACACTCAGGATGGCCAACGCGGCGCGCCACTATGTGGCCACCGAGCGCATGCTGGCATATCAGGTGGAGGCGCGGACCGGCTGGTATCGCAGCCTGTGGGACCGGCGCGAGGCGCTGAACGCGGCGCTGCTCCAGCGCGCGCCGGAGCTGTTCGCCTGATGAAGGGTACCAGCCGGAAGATCCGGGTTGCCGAGCATATCGAGGTTGAGTGGCTGCAGGGGCGGACCGCCGAGACCGTGTGCCCGAACTGCGGAATGGCGGGGCCAGTGCAGCAAATACTGGCCACGGACTACACGCCGCCGGGGGCCAGCCACCGCTTTGTGCTGCAAGTCTGCCCACATTGCGGGGGCCGCTTTGTCGATAACATGCATACCATGGATTATGCGGCTGATGCGCTAATCGAGCTGGGCTGGCATAGCTACCAGGCGCAGATCGGCGCCGGGATCTGGCCGATCTCGGCGCCACTGACACGGATCAATAAGCCCGCAGGGGCAAAAGTGCTGGAAATCGGCGGGGCTTATGGCTTCGGGCTGGATTTCTGCGTGCGGGCGCGGGGCTGGCGGGGCGAGGGGTTTGACCCCTCCCCGCTCGCCGCCTTTGGGGCGCGGGAGCTGAGGCTGGATATCCGGCAGGATTATTTCACCGAAGGCAACCTCGCCGAAGGGCCTTGGGATGTCATCATCTCCACCGAGGTGATTGAGCATCTGGAGGAGCCGCCGGCATTTCTGCGACTGATGCGCCGGGCCATTACCGATGACGGCATTCTGGTGCTGACCACACCGGATGCGGAATGGATCACCCCGGCACTGGCGCCGGCGGAGCTGATTTCACTGATCTCACCGGATGCGCATCTGATCCTGCAAACGGCGCAAAGCCTGCGGATAGCACTGGAGCAGGCCGGGTTCGCGCATGTGGTGGTGGTGCGGGAGTCGATGACGCTGATCGCCTATGCCTCACCCGCCCCCTTCACGCTGAACGAGGACATGGCGGCAGGGCGGGCCAGCTACCGGCAGTATCTGGCAGGGCGGGCGGCGCTGGCCCCGGCGGGGAGCGATGTGCAACTGGGCTTTGCCGGGCGGGCGCTGTTCGAGGCCAGCAACGACGCCGACATTGCGGGCGTGGATGCCGCCTGGGCCAGCTTGCGGGCGGGCACCCTTGAGCGCTTCGGCTATGATTTGGAGACTTTATCCGCCTTGCCGCCGGGCTGCGCGGAGGCGAGCCTGTCCGGGCTGGCGATGAAAATTCCGCTCGGGCTGGGTATGATTCTGTATAGCTTGGCCATGCACAGGCTCGGTCAGGGCGAGAGCCGGAGCCACCTGCGGCCGTTGTTCCAGCTTGCCGCCGACGCGGTGGCGGCCTTGCAGCAGGCGCTGGCCCAGCGCTCTCTGGGGGATGGGCTTTCGGATAACATCGCCCTGATTATACGGGATGAGCTGCTGCTCTGCGCCTCCGAGGCGGGCGAGCCCGGGAGCGTGGCCGGGCTGGTGGCGCGCGGCGATACCGTGATCGGGTGGCGCGGCTTTGTGGCACTGGTGAATACCGGGCAATTCGAGCAGGCCGGGGCGTTGCAGGCCGGGCTGCTGGGAGACATGCCAGGCGCGGAGATTCCCGCCGGGCTGCGGCGGGACGCGCTGCTGAGCTTGGCCAATTTCCATCTACTGGCGCCGGAGGGCGATGCCGGGCACGTGTTCGCCTATGCCGAGGCGCTGCGCGCGGATGGGGAAAATGTGGATGAGATGCTGCTCGGCGCCTTCACCCGGCTGGTGAACGCCGGCCGCCATGAGGAGGCCGAAGCCCTGGCGGCTGCGCAGCCCTGCCTGCAAGCGCTTGATGCACAACAGGGCCAGGCAGCGGCGGATGCGCGCCTGGCCATGGTGATACTGGATTTGCAGCGCGGACGCACCGAGGCGGCCCTGAGGCGCCTTGCCAAGCTGGGGCAAGACGGCGCCGATGCCGGATTGCAGGACAGGCTGTGCGTGGATGCGTTCGTGCGGCTAGTGAATGACAGCGCCTTTGCTGCCGCACGGCAGCTGCTGCCCCTAGTGGAGCCTGTATCGCTAAAAGCACGCCCGCCCTTTTCCCCGGCGGAGCGGGATGCGCTGTTCGCCAGCGGGATTCTGTTCATGCAGGAAAAGGATGATTGGCGGCGTGGCGCGGTCAGATTCGCCAAGTTGCGCGACGAGATGGTGAAATGCACGCCCGAGGGCGAGACGCCGCAGGCGCTGTTCTGGCCCGCTTTGCGCGGCGAAGCGGTGGTGCTGTTCAATCTTGGCCGGGCCGAGGAGGCGACCGCCTTGCTCACGGCCTTTGTCCCCCTCTACCCCGGCGCACCGGACGATTTACGGCAATTGATCGAAAAATAAGATATATGAGGCTTTGCCGATGACCTTGAGAATGAGACTGCGAAAACAAGCACGCCAGCTGCTGTTCCAGGCAAAATGGAAGCTGCTGGTGCCGCTGGCCCGCATTGTGGGGCAAATCCGCAGCACGAAGCAGATCCTGCATGTGTGGCCGAAGGGCGAAATCATGCTTGGGCCGAAAGTGGTGCTGTTCATGCATTTCGACGGGCGCGGCAATGTCCGCGCGCAACTGCTCGATTACATGCGCGACCTGAAGGAAAATGGCCGCGATATCGTATTCGTGACCAATGCCGGGCGGTTGCAGCCCGCTCCCCTAATAGCGCTACAGGAAATTTGCGCCGCCGTGATCGTGCGCAGGAATATCGGCTATGATTTTGGCGCCTGGCGCGATGCGCTGGATTATCTCGGCCTGCCGCGGGCGGAGACAGAGGAGGTCATTTTTGCCAATGACAGCGTTTTCGGCCCGCTACTGCCACTGGGCGACATGCTGCGGCGGATCAATTACACCAAGGCCGATATCTGGGGTCTGACGGAAAGCTGGCAGCTGCGCTACCATCTGCAATCCTTCTTCCTCGCCTTTGGCCCCGCGGCCCTGCACACCGATGCCTTCGGGAAATTCTGGAAATCCGTGCGGCCGGTGCCTATGAAATCCTATATCGTGAAGGCCTATGAGGTGGGCGTAACCCAAGAGATGCTGAAAAGCGGGCTGCGCTGCGCCGCCCTTTGGAGCTATGAATCCCTGGTCCGGCAGATGACCCAGGACGAATTGCAGAAGCTGATCGCGGAGGAAGAGACCGAACTCGGCAAGACGGACCCGATCCACCTCACCCGCAAAGTGCAGATGCTGCGCATCCGCGATGGCGTGGCTAGGCGCGTGGCGATGAACCCGACCTCGGATTTGTGGCGGCTGCTGCTGATCTCGGGCTTTCCGTTCATCAAGCGCGAGTTGCTGCGCGATAACCCAACCGAGGTGCAGGATGTAGGCGACTGGGTGGAGGTTGTGCGCGATGTGCTGGGCGGAGATCCGGAGCCGATCCTGCTTGACCTGCGCACCATGCTGAAAGGTG
>JAQUAC010000128.1 GCA_028687415.1 Acidocella sp.
CTGAAACTGACGGACAAGACGCCGGAAGCAGTTATCTGATCCAAGGCACAAGGCGGCCCCGGACCAGCCGTGATACACGGCCGCCTAAATAACGCCGTTATTGCAAGCGAAGTAATCCATCTTTCCCGCCACATCATGGAGATGGATTACTTCGCTCCGCTCGCAATGATTAAGGCGGATAAAACAAACTCTAAGCCGGCTGGCATGGCCAGTTAAGGGTCCACCTGATCCGATATCTCGGATTGCTCTCTCCTCTGGAGAAACGCTGCGTCGATCCGCTTCTTATTTTTTATCTTGTAAACTTTGTAGGCCGCAAAACAATTTGCCGCGATAATGCATCCATGCCGAACTTGAATTCAAGCACGGCGGGCCGCTTGCTGGCCGCCTCCCGATAAATCTCATGGGCCTGGGCGGCATCTCCCACAGCCAGGGCTTGCTGCGCCAGCCACACCACAGCACCCGTCTAGGCAGCATTTCGCCGTGCGCGGGTCACGAGGCTGGTGTAACCGCGCCTTCGTGCTACCTAAAACCATGGCAGGCTGGGGGAGAAACATGAACTTCGATCTTTTCGTCATTGGTGGTGGCTCTGGCGGGGTGCGTTGCGCGCGCATCGCGGCGGGGCATGGCGCACGGGTGGGTGTGGCCGAGCAGCGCTTCTGGGGCGGCACCTGTGTGAATATCGGCTGCGTGCCGAAGAAATTCCTGGTCATGGCGGCGGAATACGGCGCCGCGGCGGCGGATGCGCGCGGCTTCGGCTGGGATATAGAGACCAAAACCCATGACTGGCCCGCCCTCCTCAAGGCCAAGGACAAGGAGATCACCCGCCTCAACGGCATCTATAAGCGCCTGCTGGACCAATCCGGCGCCACGGTGTTCGAGGCCCGGGCCAGCTTCATCGATGCCCATACGCTCGATGTCGGCGGCCAGCGCGTCACGGCGGAGAAGATCCTCATCGCTACTGGCGGCCATCCCACGGGGCTGGATATCCCCGGCGCGGAGCACGCCATCATCTCGGATGACGCATTCTACCTGCCGGAGATGCCCAGGCGCATCGCCATTATCGGCAGCGGCTACATCGCCGTGGAGTTCGCGGGTGTTTTCGCCGGGCTGGGGGCGCAGACGCATCTCGTCTACCGCCAGCCCCTCCCCTTGCGCGGGTTCGACGGCGATATCCGCGCCGGGCTGGCCGAGGCCCTGGCCGCGAATGGCGTGCAGCTCCACCCCGGCGCCACGCCGGAACGCATAGACGCAGAGGGCGCCACCAAGCGCCTCACCCTTTCCGGCGGCACAATTCTGGATGTGGATGTGGTGTTCTTCGCCACCGGGCGGGCGGCCAACACCAAGGGGCTGAACCTGGAGGCCGC
The DNA here is from genome assembly GCA_028687415.1 of Acidocella sp. Taxonomy (GTDB): domain Bacteria; phylum Pseudomonadota; class Alphaproteobacteria; order Acetobacterales; family Acetobacteraceae; genus Acidocella. Next base: position 1,365 of record JAQUAC010000128.1, read on the forward strand.
CGGGGTGAAAACCGGGCCCAAGGGTGAGATTCCGGTGGATGCGGGCTTCACCACTTCCACGAACAACATCTTTGCCGTGGGCGACGTGACCGACCGGCTGAACCTCACCCCCGTGGCCACGGCCGAGGGCCATGCCCTGGCCGACACGCTGTTCGGCAATAATCCGCGCCGCGTCAGCCTGGAGAACGTGCCCACGGCGGTATTCTCCATCCCGCCCATCGCCACCGTGGGACTAACGGAGGAGGAAGCCGCCAAGCAGGGAGGCGCGAAAATCTTCCTGACCCGCTTCACCCCCATGCGCCACAACCTCACCGGCCGCGCGCGCAAAACCACCATGAAGCTGGTGGTGGACGCGGCAACGGACAAAATCCTCGGCGCGCATATGCTGGGCGAGGATGCGCCCGAGATCATGCAGGGCATCGCTATCGCCATCACCGCCGGGGCGACGAAAGCGGATTTCGACCGCACCATCGGCATCCACCCCACAGCGGCGGAAGAGTTCGTCACCTTGCGCACACAGACCAGGGTTGTTGGGCCAAAAACCGCCACCGAGTAGCGCTCCGCGAAAATTAGCGCATATAAGGGCGGAATAGGAACGCCCCTGGAGAGGCCATGGACACGATTACCCCGGCCCAGCTCGATACCGGCTGGACCCCGACGAGCTGGCGCAACCGCCCCATCCGCCAAGTTCCGGCCTATCCGAACGCGGAGAGACTAGCCGCGGTCGAGGCCGAGATCGCCGGCCTGCCGCCTCTCGTCTTCGCCGGCGAGGCTCGGCGGCTGAAGGCCCAGCTCGCCCGCGCCGCCTCCGGCCAGGCCTTCGTGCTGCAAGGGGGCGATTGCGCCGAGAGTTTTGGCGATTTCACCTCCAGCATCATCCGCGACACCTTCCGCGTGCTGCTGCAAATGGCGGTGGTGCTTACCTTCGGCAGCGGCGTGCCCGTGGTGAAGCTGGGTCGCATGGCCGGGCAATACGCCAAGCCCCGCTCATCCGACACCGAGACCATCGGGGGCGAGACCCTGCCCTCCTATCGTGGCGATATCATCAACGGCCCGGATTTCACGGCTGAGGCGCGCATCCCGGACCCGGCGCGCATGGAGTTCGGCTATTTCCAATCCGCCGGCACGCTCAATTTGCTGCGCGCCCTCGCCTCGGGCGGCTATGCTGATTTGCACGAGGTACACCGCTGGAACCTTGATTTCGTCGAAAAATCCCCGCTCGGGGCCCGCTACCGCGACCTCGCCGCGCGCATCGACGAAACGCTCGGCTTCATGGGCGCCTGTGGACTGAACAGCGTGACCGCGCCGCAAATCCGCGAGACGGATTTCTACACCAGCCACGAGGCGCTGCTGCTGCCCTATGAGCAGGCGCTGACGCGGCTGGATAAGACCACCGGCCAGCATTACGCGCTCTCGGCACATTTCCTCTGGATCGGCGACCGCACCCGCCAGGCTGACGGCGCACATGTGGAGTATATGCGCGGCATCAAGAACCCCATCGGCATGAAGGTCGGGCCCTCAATGCAGGAAGACGATCTGCTCCACCTGCTGGACATTCTGGACCCGCAGAACGAGCCTGGGCGGCTGACGCTCATCTCCCGCATGGGGGCGGAGAAGGTGGCGGACAAGCTGCCGCCGCTGCTGCGCGCGGTGAAACGCGCCGGGCGCACGCCGGTCTGGCTCTGCGACCCGATGCACGGCAACACCATCTCCACCGCCGCCAAGGTAAAGACGCGGCGGTTCGACGCCATCCTCACCGAGCTGCGCGGATTCTTCGACGCGCATGCGGCGGAGGGCACGGTGGCCGGCGGCGCGCATATGGAAATGACCGGGCAGGACGTGACCGAATGCGTCGGCGGGGCGCGCGGGCTCTCGGAGGAGGATCTGGGCAACCGCTACGCCACCTTCTGCGACCCGCGCCTGAATGCCGAGCAATCGCTGGAGCTGGCCTTTTATCTGGCCGAGGAGCTGAAACTCCGCCGCCTCGCCAAGGCCGCGGCGTGACCCCGGCCCCGCTTTCCGACGCGGATATCGCCGCGCGGACGGATACGTATTTCAACCGCACCCGCGCCATCGTCACGCGCTTCGGCGATTCCTGCGTTACCTACGCCATTTTTCTCCGCCGCCCGGTCATCTGTGCCCCGGCGCTGATGCTGGAATGGCTGCAGGCGGTGGGGCGCGAACGCGGGCAGGATTTCGAGATCGAGCTGCCCCACCCGGAAGGCACCTGGGTCGGCGCCGGCGAGCCTCTGGTCTACATCACCGGCAGCTTCATGGCGCTGGCCGATTTGGAAACCCTGCTGCTGCAAAAAATCGGCGCGGCTTGCGTCGCCGCGCATAACGCCTTCCAGATGTGCGTCGCCTTGCCCGGCGTCGCTTTCCTGGCCATGGATGCCCGCCACTGCGCCGGGTCAGAGATGCAAGAGATCATGGCCTATGCCGCCGCCGTCGGCTCCCGCGCCGCCAAGGCGGAGGGGGCGAAAGGCTTCATCGGCAACGCCAATGACTGGACAGCGCATTATTTCGGCGCTCCGGTGGGGTACGGCACCATGCCGCACGCCCTCATCGGCTATGCCGGGTCCACGCTGCGCGCGGCGCAGATGTTCGCCGAGACCTTCCCGCATGACGCCCTGACCGTGCTGGTGGATTATTTCGGCCGGGAGATCACCGACGCGCTGGAGGTCTGCCGTAACTTTCCCCAGCTGGCCGAGGCCGGACAACTCTCCGTGCGGCTGGACACGCATGGCGGGCGCTTCCTGGAAGGGCTGGACCCGCAGGAGAGCTACGCCGTGCTGGAGCGCCATGCGCCGGGCGCGCTGCGCCGCTACCGCAGTCAGAACGAGCTGCGCTACCTCATCGGCACTGGCGTTTCCGCCGCCGCCATCTGGCACATGCGCGAGACACTGAACCAGGCGGGCTTCCCCGCCGTGCGTATCGTTGCGTCCTCCGGTTTCGGTGTCGAGAAATGCTCGGTGATGGCGGATGCAAAAGCCCCCATCGACGTGGTGGGTACGGGCAGCTTCATCCCCGAGAACTGGAGCGAGACCTATGCCACGGCGGATATCGTCGCCTATGACGGCAAACCAATGGTGAAGGTGGGCCGGGAATTCCTGCTCCGCGGCCAGAAGCACGGCTGAGCAGGGCCACATGACCGAGACGCTCAAAATCGCGATCGCGCAGATCAACACCCAGGTCGGCGCCATCGACAAGAACCTCGCCGCCATCCGCGCCGCGCGCGCCCAGGCGGCAGCGCTGGGGGCGGATCTCGTCGTCACCCCGGAACTCTCCATCGCCGGCTACCCGCCGGAAGATCTGGTGCTGAAGCCCGCCTTCGTAACCGCCTGCGAGGACGCCGCCGAAGCCCTGGCGCTGGACACGGCCGATGGCGGCCCCGGCCTCATCATCGGCACACCCTGGCGCGATGGCGACAAGCTGCACAACGCCGCCTTCGTGCTCGATGGCGGGCGCATCATTGCCCGCCGCGCCAAGGTGGAGCTGCCCAATTACGGCGTGTTCGACGAAAAGCGCGTGTTCGATGCCGGGCTCCCCGGCGGCCCCGTACTCTTCCGGGGCTTCCGCCTGGGATTGCTGATCTGCGAGGATTGGTGGTTCCCCGCCGTACCGGCAACGCTCGCGCAAACCGGCGCGGAGATGCTGCTCTCCGTCAACGGCTCGCCGTTCGAGGACGGCAAGCAGTACCGGCGCGTAACGCTGGCCGCCCAGCGCGTGGCCGAGACCGGCCTGCCCTATATGTTCGCTGCCCTGGTCTGCGGCCAGGACGAGGTGGTGTTCGACGGCGCTTCCTTCGTGCTCAACCCGGATAAGACCGTAGCCGTGCAGGTACCGCATTTTCAGGAGGCGGTGACGCTGACCACCTGGGTGCGGGAGAGTGGTAGACTGACCTGTCTACCCCAGAAGCTGCCGCCCGAGCCGGAGCGCATGGAGCTGATCTACCAGGCGATGATGCTGGGCTTGCGCGATTACGTGAACAAGAACGGCTTCCCCGGCGTGGTGCTGGGGCTCTCCGGCGGCATCGATTCCGCCATCTCCGCCGCCGTGGCCGCCGATGCGCTGGGCCCGGAGCGCGTGCGCGCGGTGATGCTGCCCAGCCCCTACACCTCAGCCGAAAGCCTGGAGGACGCCGCCGCCTGCGCGAAAATGCTCGGCATACCGTATGAGACCATTCCCATCGCGGGCGCCATGGAGGCGTTCTCCACCGCCCTCGCCCCAGCCTTCGCCGGGCGGGCACCGGACCTGACCGAAGAGAACATCCAGTCCCGCGCGCGCGGGCTTATCCTCATGGCGCTGTCCAACAAGCTCGGGCCAATGCTGCTCACCACCGGCAACAAGTCAGAGATGTCAGTTGGTTACGCCACGCTGTACGGCGACATGTGCGGCGGTTACTCGGTGTTGAAGGATATCTACAAGACCACGGTGTTCGAGCTGTGCCGTTGGCGCAACGCCCATAAGCCCGCCGGCGCGCTGGGGCCGCTTGGGGCTGTCATGCCCGAGCGCGTCATCACCAAGCCGCCCTCCGCCGAGCTGCGCCCGAACCAGACGGACCAGGACAGCCTGCCGCCCTATGACATGCTGGACGCCATCTTGAAGCTGCTGATCGAGGGCGAAGCCTCCATCGACGAAATCGCGGCCCAGGGCTTCGACCGCCCGACCGTGCTGAGGGTGATTCGGCTGCTGGACCGCGCCGAGTACAAGCGCCGCCAAGCGCCGCCGGGGGTGAAAATCTCATCTCGCGCCTTCGGGCGGGACCGGCGCTACCCGCTGACCAACGGGTTTACCAGCCTCATCAAATAACCATGCGGTAACGCAGGGCGGAAATTCGCTCATTTGCTATCGCCTTTTCCGGCGGATCGGCTATTAGACCCTTTGCCCCGCCGCTCGGCGGGGCGGAAGCGGGTTAGCCCGGATCGACAATTTCTAGTGTAAAAAGGTTGCTTGCCGATGCCGGTGACGTATTCTGCCGAAGATTTTGACCGCGTGTTCGACGCGACAGTGCTGCGCCGGGCGCAGAGTGTCATTGCGCTCGGCTTTGTGAAGGATCTGAAGCTCCACGGCGGCACCATCGACGGTGTCGTTGAGGATATGGACGGTACCAAGCGCATCACCAGCATCACGCCCGAGAAGAAGGGCAGCCGGGTTTCCTTCGCCGAGCGCAAATGCTCCTGCGGCGAGCGCGGCTGCCGGCATCTGGCCGCCACCGCCCTGGCGGCGCTGGCCAAGTTCCCCGAGCTGCGCAAG
>JAQUAC010000129.1 GCA_028687415.1 Acidocella sp.
GCAGCACCAGATGCGACGCGGCGCCGCTATTCACCTGCTCGGTTAACACCTGCTGCGCCATCGGCGCTGAGCGGGGCAGGAAGGCGCCCATATCGGTACGGAATTGGGTTCTGGCGATGACGACGGCGCAGGCGATGAGCAGCAGCAGCCAGAGGCCGAGCGAGAGACGCTTACCTGGCATTGCTCTGGTCTTCAGTGATGCTCATTTCGGAAAGATCCCCGTTGCTGCTGGCGGTGTCGATGGTGCTGATCTGCCCCTGGCTGCCGCGAATGAGAATCCATTTGATGAAATGCGCTAGATTGGCGTTCCTTGGCAGCAGGTTGAGCTGCCAGTCCGTGGCGGTGCCGTTAAGTTGCACGGTGTAAAACCGTTCCAGTGTGGGCAAATCGCCTGCGAGCGTTGCCCGGATGCCTTCGACCAGCCCGCCGATGCGTGGGTCGTCACCCACCGCGAAATGGTGCGTCTGGTTGTCCGGCCCCCCGGTGATCGTGATTGTGTTGTGATCGAGCACGAAATCTTCCGGCACGGGGGATGTTGTCGTCTTCCGCAGGTAGTCCGGGGCGGTATAGGTTAACGTGCCGGAGGCGAGCAGCGGCGCGGTGAGGAGATGGATGATCTTGCGCTCCGTGAAATGCGCCGAGGCCGACTGGGTCTGCGCCAGATCGTGCATCAGAGGCTCCAGCCCCCAGCCAGGAGCGGATTGCGCCGTGGCGTGCGTGGCACTGGCGGCGAGCATGAGGCAGAGCCAGAGCAGCAGCAGCTTCGGGCGCATGTTCATGCCCAAAAATCATAGAAGTTGAACCAGTTGAATGGCGTTTCCCGGCAATAATGCTCCAGCCGCGCGACATAGCGGCGCATCATGGCGTCGAGTCTCGCCTCGTTGTCCTGCGCGCGGGCTTCGGGAGCCTCGTCCAGGGGTTCGAAAAACACCTCATACCGCCGCCCGCCCCGATAGCGCCCGACCATCATCACGACCGGGCATTGCAGCACCTGGGCCACGCGGAAGGGCCCTCGCGGAAAGGCCGCCTGGGTGCCGAGAAACGGGTAGCGGACAAGGTCCTTGCCATCGACATTGCGGTCCGCCAGCACGCCGACGAAATGCCCGCCCCGCAGCCGCTCCGCCACCGTGATCAGCGAATCCAGCCGCCCGACGCCGATGACCTCGGTCTCCAGCTTAGGATTGATCGCGGCCAGGGCTGCCCGGGTTTTTCGGGCGTTCTCCTCATACATCAGCAGGGTGATCGGCAGATTGCCCCGCCGCCGCCCGATGGCGCGCGTGACCTCAAAGCTGCCGAAATGCGCGCCGAAGAGCATGCACCCGCCGCCACGCCGCTCGATCTCTTGCAGCATCTCCTCGCCATGCACCTCGATGTCGAACGCCTGGCTTTGGTCGTTGAGCAGAAACACGCGGTCGAGCACGCAGGAGGCGAAGGTCAAAAAATGGGCGAAGATATCGGCCAGGCGCGGTCGGCGGCCCAGCACCCGTGCCAGATAGGCGCGCGAACTCCGCGACGCCGCCGGAGAAGATACAAGGAAATACAGGCAGATCGGATACAGGAACAGCCGCGCCGCGCGGCGGCCTAGATGCAGCGCGATCCAGACGCCGAGCTTGATCGCCGATTGCGCGCCGCGCTCAGGGCGGGTGACCCATTCCTGGGTGAGCGGCTTTTCGGTCATGGCCGCATGGGGCCGAGATCAAGCGTGCCCGACACCGCCACCTCGCCCCCGGCCAGCTGGCATTCGAACCTGACCGTGCCAGTGGGGAGGAATTGCCAGCTCAGGGTCAGGTTCTCGCCAGGGCGGACGGGATGAAGGAACTTAGCGGCACGGATCATGAGCGCGCGGTCGTCAGCGATGGCAGCCAGCACCTCGTCAAGCAGCAGCGCGCCGGGAATGATCGGGTTGGCGGGGAAGTGCCCGGCGGCTGTGGGATGGTCAGCGGCGAAGTGCAGATCGGTTGATTTCCACATCCGCTACGCGCCTGGAGGCCGGCCAACGAGCTTCAACAGCGCCTCGCGCGGCAATTTGCCCAGTGCGTTGCGCGGTAGCTCGGTAACGATGACGAGCGGGCGCGGCAGGAATGCCGGGTCGATCCGCTCGCGCAGCCCCTGCAGGATGGCTTCGGCGCGCAAGTTAGGTGCGACGGCCAGTGCCATCAGCCGGGCGACGCGCGGGCCGTCGGTCTCCTCCATGAGAAAGACGCCGTCCTTAACCCCCTGGATGCTCTGGAGCTGATGGTTGAGATGCGCCAGGGAGGTGCGCTTGCCGGCGATATTCACCAGATCGGCTGAGCGATCGCCGAGGATAAACGTCTCGGGGCCGGTCATCTCGATTGTGTCTTGCAGTTGTTCCTTACCCTCCACCGCAGGGCCGCTGGCCCAGGTGTTTTGCCCGTTCTGGGTGAGGTTCACGCCGTTGAAGCAATGCCATTGGGTTTCCCGCGCGGTCCGGCGGGTCGCGATCTGTCCGGCCTCGGTGCAGCCGTAAATCTCGATGAGCGGCGCATCGAAGCAGGTTTCGGCCTGGACCGCGAGTGCTGCCGGCAAAGGGGCCGTGGCCGAAAGGATGAGATCAACCGGGGGCATGCCATCCGGTTCGGCCAGCAAGGCCCGGATATGCACCGGGGTGGTCACCAGGATGCGGGGCCTGGGGGCGCGCTCGATCGCGGCGCGGATATCGGCTGGGTAGAGGGGGCTGATGGCGTTGAGGGTTAGCCCCCGCTGGAGACCGAGCATGACCATGGATTCCAGGCCATAGCTGTGCTGATGCGGCACCGTGCCGATCAAGGTGGCGCCATGGAGGCGTGAAACCCCCAGCCGGTCGCCCGCCGCCTGGGCGCTGCGGACAAGGGCGCCCCAGCTTTTGGGCACTGGCTTCGGGCGGCCGGTTGAGCCTGAGGTGAACAGAATAAGGGCGGGCTGCTCACCCGGTACCGCCAGCATGCCAGGGGTGGCGTGGCTGTCGCTGAGATCGTCAGGATAGACCAGCCCCGGCAACGGCAGGGGCGCGGTATCGGTGAGTGCATAAAGATCCGGATAATCATCCGCCAGGTTTTGCAGCACGCCGGGCGCAACGCTTGAAGGCATCAGGCTGATCTGCCCGCGGTGCAGCGCGGCGGCAAAACCGACCATGAACCGGTAGCGGTCGGTGCAAGCATTGAGGACGTATCTGTGGGACGGCAAGCGCGCCGCGAGTGCCGCGGTATCGGCCCGGAACTCCTCCCGGCGAATTGGCTGTTGCCCGCGCACCGCGACGATATCGTTTCCGCTGGCATGTTGCTCGATGGCATAAAGCTCATCGCCGGCCAGGAATGGCCGGTATGTCACGGGGAAACGACCGCTGCCGCGTGAGGTTTTCTGAGTTCGGTAACCATGTTCAGGATTGCGGAGAGCGAATGCCGGGGCGGGTTCTGTAGGTAGCGGATGCGGAAGGCGTATTCAGCCGAGAACATCGCCACCACCAGGGGGAGGTCGAGGATATTGACGAAGAATGACCACACCACCAGCGGCGCGAAGCAAAACAGCGTGATAGACATCGTCAGTTGGACCGCAAAAAAGCAGGACCATACAATTGTGACACGGCGCGTGTAGAGCAGTAACTCGTTGGACAGGTCGCCATGCATTCGGCGTGCCATCGCGGTGATGAGGGGCTCGTGGCCCCGCCGCAGCGTCAGCGCGAAGGTGAGCAGGAGGCCGCAATAAATCGCCCAATGCGTCAGCGCTGAAATGGTGACGAAGCCGAACTTGAACAGAACGCCGAAGCTCAATGCCGTGGTGAAGTGGATATGGCTTGTCTCGACGATCGTCAGATGAAACAGCACGGGGAGAACACCCAGCGCCAGAACCGCCAGAAGCGGTGAGCGGGCAGCGGCTATGCCCTGCATCTATTGGCCCCGATGCTGCTGAATGAACGTATTGAGGTTGCGCAATGAGCTAAAGATTTGGACGTTGCTCTCGTCATCAGCCCGCAGCTTTACGCCGAAACGCTGCGAGACGACGAGTGAAATTTCCAGCATGTCGATTGAATCCAGCCCGAGCCCTTCGCCATAGAGCGGAGCTTCTGGATCGATCTGCGTAGCCGCGACTTCAAGGTTGAGCGTATCAACAATCAGCTGCGCGAGGGTGGCTTCCTCGGTGGTTAGGACAATGCTGTTGACCATTATGCGGTTGCCGTGATGGAAAGCCAATGCCTAGCCTGGGGGAGATTGACCAGAAGAGTGACGAAATGAGTTTCGATAAGGCCTGCCACAGATAGTCTTTCCTAACCTTTTCCAACTCTTAGCAAATCATTCTCCGATTGCAAAATATGGCTTATCCACGGGCCAACGCCGATCATCCGGGGCGGTGACGGGCGCGTCGGATTTACGAATTCGCGTTCAGACGGCGCGCCTGGCCCGGATGTCAGCGGTAGCCGCGAGGTCTGGTGTCATGTTGCCTGGGTAGACGTAACGCCTATGCCGGGTCAAGCCAACATCACCGTTGCGGCGGGTTGATGATGCCGGTCTGTATTAAATTCCAGTTATCGTTTTTTTGGGTTTTTCTAACATGCTGAAAATAAAACATAGTCTGCGCCAAGCTGGGCTGGCGCAGACTATGCAGTATAGTTTCGATTAAGGAATGACGTTGCCCTTGGTCTTCATGCATTGCGCATAAGCAATGTTGTAGCTTTGCTGCAGAGACATCTGTTCCTGGTTGCTCTTGCGGGCGCCCCATGCGGAGCCGCCCAGAAGCCCGGCTCCGGCACCGATCGCGGCACCCATGCCGGCATTGCCGGCAGCCGCGCCAAGCAATGCGCCTGCGGCTGTGCCGGCAACGGTGGTCGCCGCTGCGGTGCCAACCGGGCTGTTGAGGCCCGTTTCCGGCGCCCGGTTGCTCTGTGCCTGCGCGAAACCGCGGCATGTGTAATCATCGCTCTGGAACTGGGTGAGCGTCTTGTGCGGTCCCGGCATGACGGCGATCGTTGGCCCGGAGGGCGGTGAAGGTTGGCAGCCGGTGAGCGCAAGCAAGGCGATGGCAGCGGTGGTCAGCCGGTGAAGATGCGTGGCCATGGTGATCTCCTGTTGAATTGGTTTCTAGATTACGGCGGCTGGGGAAGACAATGCCTTGATCTTAATCACGACGTTAACGGAGAACTGGCCTCATTGAAAAGCCTGAAACCGCCGCCCACAGCGCCTCTACGCAGCAGCGCTGTGTGGTCTGGGCCGAAGGACAGTGATAGTGGATGCTGCTGTTCGGCCCTTTGGTGGCGATGAGCACGCGGTGGCGGCGCCTTCCGTGGGGCTGAGGATTTTGAGGATGATGCCCTCGCCGCTTGATGTTGTGGTTTGTGGGAACGAGCCCGAGGCAGGATGCCGCTATGTGAATTCATGCACAATCAGTTTTGAAATTTCGGTCTATGATCGAGGGTCGGCCCGTGTAACCAGGGGCGGCCCCGGCGTTTCACGCGGCCGGGGGGACGGGGGGTGGGATTTTCTGGAACCATGCTAGAACCCGCCCTAAATCGTCGGATCATAAAGCAACCGGAGAATGCCAATGTCATACGAAACCCTTCTCGTCGAGCAGCACGGCGCCGTTACCCTTGTCCGTCTTAATCGTCCGCAGGCGCTGAACGCGCTCAACAACCAGGTGATGCTCGATCTGATGGCCGCCTTTGCCGCTTATGAGGCTGACCCGGCGCAGCGCTGTCTGGTACTCACCGGCAGTGAGAAGGCGTTCGCCGCCGGAGCAGACATCAAGGAGATGCAGCCGATGGGCTTCTCCGCCATGTATGGCACCAATAAATTCTCCGGCTACGAGCAGGTGATCGCCACCCGCAAGCCCTGGATCGCCGCCGTGGCCGGCTTCGCCCTGGGTGGCGGCTGCGAGTTGGCGATGATGGCGGATTTCATCATCGCCGGAGATAACGTCAAGTTCGGCCAGCCCGAGGTGAAGCTGGGCGTGCTGCCTGGCATGGGCGGCTCCCAGCGTTTGACCCGCGCCGTGGGCAAGGCCAAGGCCATGGAGATGTGCCTGACCGGGCGCTTCATGGAGGCCGAGGAGGCTGAGCGCGCCAGCCTGGTGGCGCGCATTGTGCCCAAGGAGACCCTGGTGGACGAGGCGCTGAAGACCGCGCAGGCCATTGCCGAGATGCCGCCGCTTGCCGCCATTGCCTGCAAGGAGGCGGTGAACGCCGCGTTCGAGACCAGCCTGTCGCAGGGCGTTCATTTCGAGCGCCGCCTATTCAACGGGCTCTGCTCCACGGCGGACAAGCAGGAAGGCATGGCCGCCTTCGCCGAGAAGCGCAAGGGCAACTGGCGCGGCGAATAAGTCTGCCGTATCAGGGGGCTGGAGGCGCGAGTGACTATTGGCATTGTCGGGATCGGACTGATCGGCTCCTCGCTCGCCCGTGCCTTGGCGCGGGCCGGGGAGACGGTGAGGGTGTTCGACACCAATCCGGATTACGTGGAGCAGCTGCGAGGGCTGGAACTGGGCTGCGCCGTCAGTGGCTCACTGGCTGAGCTGGCCGCCGGGGCGGAGGTGATCTTCGTCTGCACCCCGGTGAAATCCGTTGCCGGTATCGTCGCCGCCCTCATTCCTCATATCGGGCCGGAGACCGTCATCACCGATGTCGGCTCCGCCA
>JAQUAC010000130.1 GCA_028687415.1 Acidocella sp.
GCCTGGATGATCTCATCGCCCAGACCGTGCCGGAATCCATCCGCAGCAATGCCGGGCTGGATTTGCCCGAGGCGGTCCCGGAGGCCGAGATATTGCGCGAGCTGCGTACCCTGGCGGCGCAGAATGTGATGAAGAAATCGCTCATCGGCATGGGCTATCACGGCACGCTCACCCCTTCGGTCATCCAGCGCAACGTGCTGGAGAATCCCGGCTGGTATACGGCCTACACGCCGTATCAGGCCGAGATTTCCCAGGGGCGGCTGGAAGCGATCCTGAACTTCCAGACCATGATCTGCGATCTCACGGGCATGGAAATCGCCAATGCCTCGCTGCTTGATGAAGCCACGGCGGCGGCGGAAGCCGTTTCCATGGCGCATGCGCTGCACAAGGCGGGCAGCAAGATCATCGCCGTGGCGGCGGATGTACACCCGCAAACCCGCGCCGTCATCGCCACCCGCGCCTGGCCGATGGGCTGGGAAATCGTGGATGTCCGCCCCGGCGACATTGAGGCCATAACGGGCGCCAAGCCGTTCGCGGTGGTGCTGAACTATCCTGGCAGCACCGGCGAGATTCGTGATCTCTCAAGTGAGATCGAGGCGGCGAAAGCCTCCGGCGCGCTTGCCATCGTCTGCGCCGACATCCTGGCGCTCACCCTCATCACCCCGCCCGGCGAGATGGGGGCCGATGTAGTGGTCGGCTCCTCCCAGCGCTTCGGCGTGCCCATGGGCTTCGGCGGCCCGCATGCCGGGTATTTCGCCACGCGGGATGCGTTCAAGCGCTCCATGCCGGGGCGTCTCGTTGGCGTCTCGGTGGATGCCGCCGGGCAGCCCGCCATGCGCCTCGCCTTGCAAACGCGCGAGCAGCATATCCGCCGCGAGAAAGCCACCTCCAACATCTGCACCGCGCAGGTGCTGCTGGCTGTCATGGCCGGGTTCTATGCCGCGTGGCACGGGCCGGAAGGTCTGCGCAACATCGCGCGGCGGGTGAACCTGCAAGCGCGCCTGCTGGCCGATGCCGTTCAGCGCTCCGGTTTCTTCCTGCGCCATAAAGCCTATTTCGATACACTCGCGATCGAGTCCGGGGCACGGACGGAAGAGCTGATGCAGGCGGGGCTTGCCGCAGGCTTCAATTTCCGCCGCATTGATGAAACCAGCATCGGCATCGCGCTGGACGAAACCGTGACGCGCGACGAGCTGGAGCGTCTGGCTCTGGTGCTGGGCGGCACGCTGGATGAGGCGCCGGACTCGGTGCCATCTTCGCTACTGCGCAAATCCACTTTCTGCACAGCTGCGGTTTTCAACACACATCGCTCCGAGCACTCCATGCTGCGCTATCTGAAGCAGCTTGAGGACAAGGACATCGCGCTTAACCGTTCGATGATTCCGCTTGGCTCTTGCACGATGAAACTAAATGCGGCGGTAGAAATGGCGGCCATCACCTGGCCTGAATTCACCGAGATCCACCCCTTCGCGCCAATGGAGCAGACCCTTGGCTTCAGAAAACTCATCGAAGGTCTCGCTGAACTTTTAAAAACCGTCACGGGCTTCGCGGGCGTTTCCGTGCAGCCGAATTCCGGCGCGCAGGGTGAGTTCGCCGGGCTTCTCGCCATCCGCGCATATCACGAAGCGCGCGGGCAGGGGGGGCGCAACATCTGCCTCATCCCCGCTTCCGCGCACGGCACCAACCCGGCCTCCGCCGCCATGGCGGGCTATAAGGTCGTCGTTGTGGCGTGCGACAGGCTGGGCAACGTGGATGTCGCCGACTTGCACAAGAAGATCGGCGAGCACGCCGCCAATCTGGCGGCGCTGATGATCACCTATCCCAGCACGCATGGCGTGTTTGAGACTTCCATCCGCGACATCTGCCAAGCCGTGCACGCGGCTGGCGGGCAGGTGTATATGGATGGCGCCAACATGAACGCGCAGGTCGGCCTCACCAGCCCGGCGGCTATCGGTGCGGATGTTTGCCATCTCAACCTGCACAAAACCTTCTGCATCCCGCATGGTGGCGGCGGGCCGGGTGTCGGACCCATCGGCGTGGCGGCGCATCTGCTGCCGCATTTGCCCAATCATCCTCTGCGCGAGGATGCCGGGCCGCAAACCGGCTACGGCCCGGTGGCGGCGGCGCCCTTCGGCTCCGCGCTTATTCTGCCCATCCCCTACGCCTATATCAGGTTGATGGGGCCGGAGGGCATCACCCTGGCCACCAAAGCGGCGATCCTCAACGCCAACTATATCGCGGCGCGTCTGGAGGGCGCCTACCCCATCCTCTACCGCGGCGAGAACGGCCGCGTGGCGCATGAGTGCATCGTCGACTGCCGCGGCTTCGGCGGCACTTGCGGCGTGCAGGTGGAGGACATCGCCAAGCGCCTGGCCGATTACGGTTTCCACGCGCCGACAATGTCCTGGCCCGTGGCCGGCACGCTGATGATTGAGCCAACCGAGAGCGAGGACCTCGCCGAGCTGGACAGATTCTGTGACGCGATGCTGAGCATTGCTGACGAGATCACAGCCGTTGAGGAGGGCGCCTGGCCACGCGAGGACAACCCGCTGAAGAATGCCCCGCACACCGCGGCGGAGGCGCTGGGCACGGCCTGGACGCACCCCTACACCCGTGAGGAGGCAGTTTTCCCGCTGCCTTACGTCGCCGCCCAGAAATACTGGCCGCCTGTGAAACGGGTGGACAATGTTTACGGCGACCGAAATCTGGTTTGCTCTTGCGCTCCGCTGGAGGCTTATGCGGACGCGGCGGAGTAGGGCGCGTTGGCTATAACGTAAAAAATTCATGATCCTAGTCTAAAATATCACTTGCATCCAGGGGGGGTTGGCCGCATAAGCCCCCCCCACTGGCCCAGGGGGGCATGGCGCGGTGCCGTGTTCTACAGGCTGTCTACTAGTTGAGGGTGTTTCGAATGAACGCACTTGCCCGACTGGGGATGGTCTCGGAGTCTCCGAGCGAAAACCAGACGATTTCCACGGTCTCCCCGGAGCCGCAGAAGGACTATTACGTGGAGAAGGACGGCGTGAAATACGCCGGCATGCACCTGATCATTGATCTGTGGGGTGCTTCCAATCTCGATAGCCCGGAGCTGATCGACAAAACCCTGTGCGACGGCGCGCTCGCCGCCGGCGCCACCATCCTGCACCACCATTTCCACCACTTCACCCCCAACGGTGGGGTGTCCGGTGTGGTCGTGCTGGCTGAGAGCCACATCTCCATCCACTCCTGGCCGGAACGCAATTTCGCGGCGCTGGACGTGTTCATGTGCGGCTGCTGCGACCCGTACAAGCTCATCCCGTTTCTGAAGGCGGCGTTTACGCCAACCCATATTCAGATCAACGAGCAGAAGCGCGGCCTTATCGCGTGAGGTTAAACCAGGGGGCTTTGCTCCCTGGACCCCCCACCAGGGGCCAAGCCCCTGGACCTCAATAGTTTTTCGAAAAGTTTGAAGAGGGGCCTGCATGCCTAGCCATGTCGAGGCTTTGGGCAGACTCCTCTTCAAACCTTAAACTAATGGATTCCAAAGGCTCCGCCTTTGGCGGGGTTCCAAGGGGCGGTGCTCCTTGGCCTTAATCTTCTACACGACAGGAATGCGTTCATGACCGAGACTTGGTTTAACGAGACATTATATCCGGATTGGGGCCAGCGCTTCCGGTTCGTGCGCCAGCTGGCGCGGGTGAAGAGCCCGTTCCAGGACATTTCCGTGTTCGAAACGGAGAGCCATGGCCGCGTGCTCACGCTGGATGGCGTGGTGCAGATCACCGAGCGCGACGAGTTCGTGTATCAAGAGATGCTGACGCATGTGCCATTGCTGGCGCATGGCAACGCCAAGAATGTGCTGATTATTGGCGCGGGCGATGGTGGCGTGCTCAAACACGTGCTGATGCACAAGGGCGTCGAGCGCGCCGTGATGGCCGAGATCGACGGTGAAGTCATTCGCCTCTCGAAAGAATTCCTCCCCAGCATCGGTGCCGATGCCTGGAACGATCCGCGCGCTGAAGTGATTGTGGGCGACGGCATCGACTTCGTGAAGAAAGCGCCTGACGCCTCCTTCGACGTCATTATCGTTGACTCCACCGACCCGATCGGTGTCGGCGAGGTGCTGTTCACCGATGAGTTCTACAAGCACGCGGCGCGCATCCTCACCGCGCAGGGGCTGATCGTCAACCAGTGCGGCGTGCCCTTCATGCAAGCCGACGAGTTGTACGAGACGAGCCTGCGTCGCAAGCAGTTCTTCCCACATGTCACGGCCTATGTGGCGGCGGTGCCGACCTATGTCGGTGGTTACATGACGCTCGGCTGGGCCGGTAAGGATGCCTCGATCACCCAGCATGCGCCGGACGTGATTGCTGCCCGCGCCGAGGCCGCCGGCATTGCCGGTAAGAGCGGCTATTGGTCGCCGCATGTGCATGTGGCGAGCTTCTGGCTGCCGCCGTACATCGCCAAGCACCTGCCGTAATATTTATGGGCTCCGGGGTTGCATATGCAGCCCCGGAGTTTTTGCTTCAGCCCTCGAAATCCTCGAATTCTTCATCATCGTCGGAAATCCACCCAGCGCAGTTGGGGCATCTTCCGGTAGGGCTGAACTTCCCAAACTCCCCAGGGATTAACTGGCTGCCGCATTGCACGCAGCCTTGTATGGCGTGGATGGGATTGGCAACTGGGGCAGCATTCCATCCAGACCTGGTCTTATTTGTTTCCAGGAAACGCATGAGTATGGCTCCTTTTGCTTCTCATTGTGCCGCCTGATCGCAGCTTAAGGCATAAGCCTCGCCCTTATTCGGCCATAATTCAACATAAAACTGTGATGTTTTTGCAACGTGGCGCGGTATTCACATAGATGTAAGCCTATCGGCTAAACGAGGTAATCAGCGGTATCCAGGATTTGCTCATGCAGGCTGTGCAGCCGAATACCCAGCGCCGCCGCATGCGCGGCATAAGCCGCCATGTCGCCCAGATAGCGGTCCGGCGTCCCCCCCTCCCACTCAGGGCGGCAAATATCCGGCTCGCCGCGCCCCAGAACCCGCGCCACACGCCGCGCCAGGGTGGAGAGTTCCACGGCCTCGCCAGAGGTATCGAATACCGGCGCCATCTCGCCGCGCAGAATCAGCCCCAGCGCGATATTCAACACATCCCCCACATGCGCATAGGCCCGCCAGACCGGATGTGCCGCACGCAAGGTAACGGGCCTGCCCGCGAGAACATCCCCGACGATGCAGGCCAGCGCATATGAATCGAGCTTATTAATGAACGGACCAGCAAGATTGAAAACGCGGATAATCGCCGCCGGGCAACTAAGCGCCTCAAAATTCCGCTCATCCTCCAACTTGCAGTCGCCATAAGGATTGGGCTTCGGCGCATACACCGCACCCGATGACGGCAGAAACACCCCCGCCGCCCCATTGCGCCGAATAAACCCCGTCACCTGTGCCGAGATGCCACGGTTGGCGGAGATGTAGTCCTCAAGCGGCATTCTCCCCGCATGCTCGCGCGTGAGAAAGGCGAGGTGAAAAACAATGGCATTCTTTGCCCTCAACTCGCCCAGCGCGGCCAGGGGGCGAATGGGCAAAGCAGCGCCATTCCGCAGCCGATGAATACGGGCGCTGGCACCAAAGGCGTGAATACGCTCCAGTGGCAATGCGGCGGCGAACATCTCCAGCGCCGCCTGGCCAAGCCAGCCGCCAGCGCCGGTCACAACCACCGGTCCGTTCAGCCTGGCGCGAAACGCCGGCTGAAACTCAAGTGTTTGCATGAACGAAGCGCGCGAATGCTTCCAGCATGTAGTCCAGATGTGCCGTGGTTAGCGCCGGATACACACCGACCCAGAAAGTGGAGGTCATCACCAGATCCGCATTCGGCGTACCACCGGAGACGCGGAAATTCTGCCCCCGCATATAGGGCTGGTGAATGAGATTTCCACCGAATAGATAGCGCGTGGCAATACGCGCATCGTTCAAATGTGCCACGAGCCGTGCTCGGGTAAACGGCGCGCCGGGCCGCACGGTCAGCGGAAAACCAAACCATGAAGGCTCAGAATTCGCCGTAGCCTCGGGCAGAATCAGGAACTCCTCAAACGGCTTCAATCCGGCATACAGATAGCTGAAATTTTCATTGCGCATGGCAACGAACTCATCCAGCCGGTCGAGCTGCTTCACCCCGATCGCCGCCTGCATGTCCGTCATCTTCAGATTATAGCCAAGATGTGAGTAGATGTATTTATGATCATACCCCGCCGGTAATCCGCCAAGCTGCCAGGAGAAGCGTTGCTTGCAGCTATTGTCATGCCCCGGCGGGCACCAGCAATCACGCCCCCAGTCACGCAGGCTTTCCAAAATTCGCTTGAAGGCACTTGATTTTGTAAAAACCGCGCCCCCCTCGCCAGTGGTGATATGATGCGCCGGATAAAAACTCAGCGTGGCGATGTCGCCAAAATTGCCCACGGACTGGCCGTTATAGCGGGCGCCAAGCGCATCGCAGCAATCCTCGATCAACCGCAGATCATGCCGCTTGGCGATCTCGCAGAT